>URGG01000027.1 GCA_900547345.1 uncultured Collinsella sp.
CCTGCCGCAGCGGCCTCCCCCGCAGCCCCTGTTGCGGCGGGCGGCCCTGCGGGCGACGAGGCGTCCCCGGAGGCCGAGGCCCTGGCAGCGCGCAACGGCGCTGCCCCCAACAGAGGCCGTGAGGCCAACAAAGCTGCGTCCTGCCGTCAGCCCGAAGCCGCCGACGGCGGGGCCGAAGCAATGGGGCAGGAGCGCCGCCGTAACGCTCCGCCTGCCAGAGACGCGCGTGCCGCCAGGGAAGCGCGCCCTGCGGAAGCCCCCCGTAATGGGGAGTCCGGCGAGGCCCCCCAGGGCCGTCGACGCAATGGCCGCAAAGGGGAGCCGCCCGCCGGGCAGCAAGCCTCCGGGCCCGCGGCTTTTGACGCCGTACCGGCGGGCGAAGGCCTGGAAGAAGACCTGGCTGACGCGGGCCTGCCTTCCACCCCCCTGGAACAGCTGGATTTGGCCCGTCTGGAGGCCCTTACGCGCGAAGCCGTGGGCAATCTGGTGCGCCCCATAGTGGGCGGCGAAGCCAAGGTGGACGTGCGCGTGGACGAGGGGCGTGTTTTTGTGGGTGTGGACTGCGATGCGGATCCCGGCCTGCTCATCGGGCGCGAGGGGCAGACCCTGGCCGCCCTGCAGTACATGGTTTCGCGCATTGTTTCGCGCGGCATGGACGCCGCCGTGCGCGTGCAGCTGGACGCGGGCGCGTACCGTCAGCGTCAGGAAGAAAAGCTGCGCGAGATGGCCTTGGCCCTGGCGGAAAAAGTGCGCCAGAGCGGGCGTTCGCTTTCCACCAGACCCCTGTCTTCCTACCACCGGCGGGTTGTGCACGTCTGCCTGCAGGAACTGCCCGATGTGCAGACCCGCAGCAGCGGCGAGGGCCCCCTCAAGCGGGTGGTCATCATGCGCAGGAAGGGCGAAAAGGCCTGAGGCGCGGTGCGGCCATGAGCCCGGAGCAGGACAGGGAAACCATTGTGGCCATTGCCACGGCCCCCGGAGCGGGCGCCATAGGCATTGTACGGCTGTCCGGGCCGGAGGCGCGGCGCGTGCTGGGCCGACTGTTTCGCCCGGCCGCAGCGGATTTTACGGATTTTCGGCCTTGGGTGCTGCATCGGGGGCGCGTGCTGGATGCCTGCGACCAGCCCCTGGACGATGTGCTGGCCGTGTTCATGCCTGGCCCACGCACCTTCTCGGGTGAGGATATGGCCGAAATCCAGTGTCACGGCGGCCCTCTTATGGTCCAGGCCGTGCTGGAAAGCGCCCTGCAGCATGGCGCGCGCCCGGCGGCCAGGGGCGAGTTCTCGCATCGGGGTTTCTGCAACGGCCGCATGGACCTGAGTCAGGCCGAGGCTGTGGCCGAACTCATTGCCGCGCCCTCGCGCGAGGCCCTGCGCTATGGCCTGAACCGTCTGGACGGCCTGCTGGGCCGCCGCACGGCAGCCCTGCGGCAGGCTCTGGAAGCGTTGCGGGCCAGAGTCTGTCTGGCCGTAGATTTTCCCGAAGATGAAGTGGAAGATTTGCCGCTGGCGGATTTTGCCGTGGCCGTAGATGGCGTAGCCGATGCGGTACGCGGTCTGCTGGCCGGGCAGCGCCGCGCGCGGCTCATGCAGCAGGGGGCCCTGGTAGTGCTGGCCGGGGCCGTCAACGCGGGCAAATCCAGCCTGCTCAACGCGTTGCTGGGCCGCAACCGGGCGTTGGTTACGGATCTGCCCGGCACTACTCGCGATTTTCTGGAAGAAGCCTGCGACCTGGACGGCCTGCCCGTGCGCCTCACGGATACGGCCGGCCTGCGCCATGCGACCGGGGCCGTGGAGGCCTTGGGCGTGGCCCGCAGCCGGGAAAAGCTGGCCGAGGCCGACGCCGTCGGGCTTGACTATGCGATTGAGACGGCATCGGTCGCCGATGCCGCGACCTGCCAGCTTTTCGACCTCTGGTATACCGGTATGTGTGGCGCGCGCCTGCATGCCAAGTACCTTAAACCCGTCTCGGACGAGCCCGTGCCATTGGTACTTCAGTTCCATGGGTATCCGGGTGCAAGCCGCAGCTGGTTTGAGCAGGCGTCGTTTGCGGGCATGGGCATGGCACTCATCGCCCTCGACTGCCCCGGCCAAGGAGGTCCCTCCGAGGACATTGGTGGATTTGAGGGCACAACGGTTGCCGGGCATATCGTCGCCGGTATCGACGGCGACCCTGCCAACCTCTACTATGTCCGCTTACACCAAGATATTCGAATCCTGTGCCGCATCGTTCGCGAGCTCGAGGGCATCGATCTTGCGCGTGTGTTTGTGAACGGCGCGTCGCAGGGCGGCGGTTTGGGCATTGCGACCTGTGCGCTTAACAGCGAGCTTATCAATCGCGCCGCCATCCTCTATCCCTTCCTGTCAGATTTCCGCCTGGTCTGGGATTTGGATGCCGACGACATTGCCTACGAGGGCCTGCGCTATTGGTCTCGCTGGTTTGATGAGGACTCGACTCGTATTGACGAAGCCTATGCCAAGCTGGCGTACTTCGATTCCAAGAACTTTGCCCCTATGGTCAAATGCCCCGTGCTGTTTGGCACCGGCACAGCCGATATCGTCTGTCCGCCAGCGACGCAGTTTGCGGTCTATAACAACCTGACCTGCGAAAAGCGTCATGAGTTCTTTGAAGGCTTTGGCCACGAGGAGATTCAGGATTTTGACGATCTGATCATTCCGTTTTTCTGCAAGGGAGGGGAGGCTCATGTCTAAGTGCGAGAGCAATGTTGACGAGCTGATTGTCCCCGGGCTTGTGGGAATTCCTGGAACGGTTTCGTCAAGGCTCGCAGAATATCGGGACTGGCGCGGTGATGTCCAAGCAGATGTTTCTGATTTAGAGACATGCGCTTCGAATCTTGAGATTCAAGGCCTGGCCATTACGGCGATTGACTTTGTTAACCCCTGCGCCCGTTACTCGGAGGTCTCCTTTGAGCTCGGTGACGATGCGATTCACGCTCGTTTGATCGAGCCTGTCGGTCGTGCCCGAGTATCTGAGCGCGTGCCGCTGTGCCTGATGTTCCACGACATCGATCGGCCTGTGCGCGGCTGGCATCACATGACGAGATTTGCCGCCATGGGGTATGCCGTCCTCGCGCTGGATGACGATGTTGCTGGTGCGGACGACCTGCAGCGGGGGATTTCTTCGCCCGCTTTTGTCGAGCGCGTCCGTTGGGGTTGCGCGCTGGCGAAGGTGGCGCGCAATCTTGATGGCATGGACCCCGACCGCATCTTTGCATGGGGCGAGGGCCTTGGTGGCGGTGTCGCTTTGGCGGTCTCCGCCTTGGATAAGTGTGGCCTTGCCTGCACGGCGGTTGCCAATCCAATTCCCGGTGGCCTTGAGACGCTGTCGTCTCGGGTGCGCGGATCGGTGCTCATGGGCACATCGCTCATGGATGCCGCGAGCGACCCCAAGGGCCAGTTTGCTGTATTCAACGGTCTTGAGTGTGACCGGAGGCATATCATCTATGCCAAATACGCTCACGAGCGCATCAATGCGTTCGAAAACGAAGTCGTCGACTTCTTTAACCAAACGTTCTACCCGTGTTCTTTGGCCTAGACAGCCTGGACACTGCCAACAAGAGTGGGCGGCATAGGGCCGCCCGCCAGACAACTAAGGAGATTCTTGTGGCAACTCAGAAATTCACCGGCGTTATCCCTCCCGTCGTTGTTCCCGATACCGAAGATCACCAGCTCGATGTTGTCTCCTTTGAGCGCAGCATCAACCGCATGATCGACGCCGGCGTCGATGGACTGTTCTTCCTGGGATCCTCGGGCGAGGTCGTCTTCTCCACCGACGAGCGCCGTCGCCAGATTATCGCCGAGGCCGTCCGTATCGTCGACCACCGCGTGCCTGTTCTGGTCGGCATCATCGATACCGAGACCGAGCGCATGATCGAGCACGGCAAGGTCGCTCAGGAGCTGGGCGCCGATGCGCTTGTCGCCACCTGCCCGTTCTATGCCCTGCAGGGCATGACCGAGGTCGAGGAGCATTTCCGCATCCTGCACGAGGAACTCGACCTGCCCATCTTTGCCTATGACATTCCCGTCTGCGTTCACACCAAACTCCCCTGGAAGCTCCTTGCCAAGCTCGGCGCCGAGGGCGTCCTTGCTGGCGTCAAGGATTCCTCCGGTGATGACATCTCGTTCCGCTACCTCGTTCAGGAGAACGAGAAGAACGGCCATCCGATGAGCATTCTCACCGGTCACGAGGTTGTTGTCGACGGCGCCTACCTCGGTGGCGCCGACGGTTCCGTCCCGGGTCTCGCCAACGTTGAGCCCGAGGGCTACGTGCGTCAGTGGAAGGCCGCTCAGGCTGGTGACTGGGCTACCGTCAAGGCCGAGCAGGATCGCCTCAATGAGATTTCGCACATCTGGGATGTCACCTCGGGCGTCCAGGGCTATGCCGGTGGCGTCGGCGCCTTCAAGACCGCTATGAACCTCATGGGCATCTTCGACAGCCCGACCATGCCGCGCCCGGTGAAGGCCATGACCGGCGAGAACGTCGAGGCGATTAAGAAGGTCCTTCAGGACAACGGCCTCCTGTAAAGCTTTCCCGGGCGCCCGACCTCGCCGTTCAACCGTGCGGCCATGACCCATTAGGTCAATGGCCACACGGTTTCTCGGCGATCTCGGGCGCCTGGAAAACCTTTACCGCGCTGTGACGGCTAGCCTGACGGCGCATTTCCTGTAGTTGTTTTTATCTCCTAAGGAGAGCGACATGGAGAACAAGTACGTCTGCTCTGTCGATATCGGCGGAACTAAGATCGCGACCGCCATTATGGAGTACCCGGCTGACGGTAGTGTGCCCCATCCCGTTTTTGAGGCCGAGGTTCCCACCGAGGCCCAAGAGGGCGGCGAGGCCGTCTTCCAGCGTATCGAGGCGTCCATCAAGGCTGCTCTCGAGGCGAATCCCGATGTTGAGGTCCTTGGCGTCGGTATCGGTGCCGCCGGCGTTGTCGATCCCAAGACGGGTGCCATTGCGTATGCCAACGAGATCATGCCCGGCTGGTCCGGCGTTCAGTTGGGGCCGCGTCTGCGCGAGGACCTCGGTCTTCCCGTTGCCGTTGTAGGCGACGTGCAGGCTCATGCTCTGGGCGAGGCCCACTGGGGCGTCGGCAAGGGCAAGTTCTCCGTCTTGTGTCTTGGCATCGGTACGGGCATCGGCGGCGCATATGTCGAGAACGGCCGCGTGATGCAGGGCTTCCATGGTGCTGCCGGCCATATGGGCCACATCGAGTGCTCGGCTGCCGCCGGCATTCCCTGCGCCTGCGGGCGTTCCGGCCATCTTGAGTCGGTTGCTTCGGGCACTTCCATTGGTCGTATGTACGATGAGCGCTTTGGTCGCGTCGACCCCAGCCGTCCTTCGATCGGTCGCGATGTGAACGACCTGTGCCGTGCGGGCGACGCAAAGGCGACCGAGGTTATCCATGACGCCGGCTTTGCGCTGGGGGCCAGCTTGGGCTCGCTCGCTAACATCCTGGACCCAGAGGTCATCGTGCTTTCGGGCGGCGTGATTCACCAAGGTCCCGATTGGCGTTCGCAGACGTGGAAGGATTCGGTGCACGAGGGCTATGCCAGCCAGGCGCTCGATCCGCTTCAGGACACGCCGATCCTCATCGGTTCTCTGGAGGGCGATGCTCCGCTCATCGGTGCCGCTGAGCATCTTCTTGCCTCGTTGAAGTAAACATAACTACCAAGTGCGCCTTCTGAGGTGCCGCAGATTGACGTGAAAGAGGAGCGAAGCGTACTTCGGTACGTGAGCGACGGTTTGAACGTCAAGGTGCGGTGTCTCAGAAGGCTGTTTTTAGAAAGGTTGAGTCGAACATGACCGTTGATCCATTGATTCAATCCCTGAAGGGCAAGCTCGTCGTGAGCGTTCAGGCGTATATGGGCGAGCCGCTTCGTACGCCCGAGACCATGGCTCAAATGTCTCGCGCTTGCGAGCTCGGTGGCGCCGCCGCCATTCGCTGCCAGGGCCTTGCCGACATTGCCGCCATTAAGGGTCGCTGTGAGGTTCCTGTTATCGGCCTGTGGAAGGATGGGCACGAGGGCGTTTACATCACGCCGACGCTGCGTCACGCTCGCGCCTGCGTTGCTGCCGGTGCCGATATCGTGGCGATCGACGCCACCGATCGCCCGCGTCCCGACGGCAAGTCGGTCGAGGATACCTTCCGCCCGCTGCACGAGGAGGGTGTGCTCCTGATGGCGGATTGTGCCACCATCGAGGACATTCGCCGTGCGGTTGATATGGGCTTCGACCTTGTATCCACCACGCTTTCTCACGGTGTCGCCGCCATCGACTGCACCATGGCCGATGGCCCCGATCTGCCGCTCCTGCGTCAGGCGACCGAGGAATTCCCCGGCCTTCCCATCATTTGCGAGGGTCGCGTGCATACGCCCGAGGAGGCTCGCGCCGCGATCGATGCTGGCGCCTGGGCCGTTGTCGTCGGCACCGCCATCACGCACCCCACGAGTATTACGAGTTGGTTCAAGGCTGCGCTTGAGGCGTAAGACAGGCCTCGTATCCGCTCGGGGCGGTATACTCAATATAGGCAATTGACCGCGCGGGATCCGGGTTGCTGGGTCCCGCGCTTGTTTTCGGGAGGCAACACATGCAAAAGGGAGATGCCATGGATGCGGCGGAGCGCTCGGAGCGCATCCCCGATATCGTCATCATCACCGGAATGTCCGGATCAGGCCGCACACAGGCCATGCACGTGTTCGAGGACATGGGCTATTTTTGCATCGATAACCTGCCTCCGCGTCTCATCGCCCAGCTTGCCGAGCTCGTCGGCATCAATACGGGCGTGGGCAGGCATCTCGCCGTCACCTGCGATTTGCGTAGCCAGGGACTGTTTGACGAGCTGCTCGATGCGGTCGCCGCGCTCGAAGAGCGCGAGATGAGCTGCGACATCGTGTTCCTGGAGGCTTCTGACGAGGTGCTGATTCGTCGCTACAGCGAAAATCGCCGCCGTCATCCCATTGCCAAGCCGGGGGAGACTACGGCCGATGCCATTCAGCGCGAGCGCCTTCAGCTTCAGGGCGTGCGCGACCGAGCCGATATGATTATCGACACGAGCCGTCTGCGCACCTCTGCGCTGCGCAACAAGCTACGTATGGCATTTTCCGAGCTGTCCGACCAGCAGCTCATGGACGTCCACGTGTTCTCGTTTGGCTTTAAGCACGGCATGCCCGTCGAGGCGGACATTATGATCGACGTCCGCTTCCTGCCCAATCCGTTCTACGATCCCGAGATGCGCACGATGACCGGTCTCGATAAAAAGGTCTCCGATTTTGTTCTGGACCATCCCAAGACGCAGGAGTTTTGGAAGGCTTGGACACAGCTGCTCGATACGGTGATGCCGGGCTATATCGCGGAGGGTAAGCCGCAGCTTTCTATCGCCATCGGCTGCACGGGCGGCCAGCACCGCAGCGTTGCCATTGCCGAGGCCACGGCCCGTTACCTGGAAGGCGCTCAGTATCATGTGAGCATTTCCCACCGCGACCTGTCGCGCGCCAACACGAAGGCATAGGCCTGCATGTCGTTTACCGCTGAGGTGCGCGACGAGCTTGCGCGCTGCGAACCCGAATGTGAATACTGCGACTTGTCGACGCTTGCCGCCCTCACGCGCGTGAGCGGTACGCTCTCGCTTGCCGGCTCTGGGCGGTATCGTTTGACGGTTGCGACTGAGACGGGAGCCGTCGCGCGCACGATGATCACGCTGACGCATCGTATCCTTAAGCTCAAAACGGAGTTCACCGTCCGCAAATCTGTCTTGCATAAGGTTCGAAACTACCTCATCACCTTGCCTGATCAGCCAGACCTGGATAAGGCCTTGGTTCTGCTGGGTATCCTCGACCGTAGGGGAGGACTTGTCGCCGGCGTACCCCGACATATCGTTGCCCGTCCTTGCTGTAGACTTGCCTATATCCGCGGCGCGCTCATCGCGGGCGGCTTCGTGGCCGATCCACACGGCGATTTTCATTTGGAGATCGCTGTGCAGGGCGAGCAATATGCCAAGGGACTTTGCGATCTGTTGGAGCAGATTGGGGTCCATGCTCGTGTTAATGCACGGCGGGGGTCATATGCCGTGTACATTAAGAGCGCCGAGGAAATCGAGCATCTATTAAAGCTGATTGGTGCCAAGCGCAGCGTTGCCGAGATTGAGGAGGCGCGCGCGGTCAAGTTGGTTAAGAACGATGTGAACCGTCGCGTGAATGCCGAGCTCGCCAACCAGACCAGAAGCGCCGGTGCTGCCCAACATCAGCTTGCGCTTATCGAGGAGCTCGAGCAGCGTGGCCTTCGCGATGCGCTTCCGGATGCCTTGGCGGTCTTTTGCGACCTGCGCGAGCGCTATCCTGATCTGTCGCTGCGTGATTTGGGGGAGATGGCTGACCCTCCCTTGTCGAAGTCAGCCCTCTACCATCGTGTTTTACGGCTTGAAAAGCTCATTGAAGCAAACAGGTAGTTTGAAGTAACGACTTATATATGGATTTAGCTGCTATTTTAGTATTTAAAACGTTTTAACGTAAATTTGATTTTCAATTTCGAGCATTCTCGTGAAATTCAAGTCAAAAAAAAGGTATATTAGGCGAGTGGTTAGTTTGTGGGCCTCAACGGCGGGCGCTGTAGCTCGCGGGGGCCTTACGAAAGGAGACACAATGGCAGTAAAGGTTGCTATTAACGGCTTCGGTCGCATCGGTCGTCTGGCTTTCCGTCAGATGTTCGGTCATGAGGGCTCCGAGATCGTCGCTATCAACGACCTCACCTCTCCCGATATGCTCGCTTACCTGCTGAAGTACGACTCCACGCAGGGCAACTACGCTCGCGATCACGAGGTCGTTGCTGGCGAGGATTCCATCACCGTTGACGGCAAGGAGATCAAGATCTACAAGGAGGCCGACGCTAACAACCTGCCTTGGGGCGACCTTGACGTCGACGTCGTTCTCGAGTGCACCGGCTTCTACACCAGCAAGGCTAAGGCTCAGGCCCACATCAACGCTGGCGCCAAGAAGGTCGTCATCTCCGCTCCGGCCGGCAGCGATCTGCCCACCATCGTGTACAACGTCAACCATGAGACGCTGACCGCTGAGGACAACATCATCTCCGCTGCTTCTTGCACCACCAACTGCCTCGCCCCGATGGCCAAGGGTCTGAACGACTTCGCTCCCATCGTGTCCGGCATCATGACCACCATCCACGCCTTCACCGGCGACCAGATGCCGCTCGACGGCCCGCAGCGCAAGGGCAACTTCCGTCGCTCTCGCGCCTGCTCCGAGAACATCGTCCCGAACACCACGGGCGCTGCCAAGGCCATCGGCCTGGTTCTCCCCGAGCTCAACGGCAAGCTCATCGGTGCCGCCCAGCGCGTCCCGACGCCGACCGGCTCGCTGACCAACCTCTACGCCGTCGTTGACAAGAAGGTCACCGTCGACGAGGTCAACGCTGCCATGAAGGCCTACGCCGAGACCATCCCCGAGACCTTCGCCTACAACGAGGACCAGATCGTCTCCCGCGACATCGTCGGCGAGACTCACGGCTCCATCTTCGACGCCACTCAGACCATGTGCTCTGACCTCGGCAACGGCCAGACCCTCGTTCAGGTCACCTCTTGGTACGACAACGAGAACTCCTACACCTCTCAGATGGTCCGCACCATCAAGTACTTCGAGAAGTTCGTTGCTTAATTTAGCTTTTAGCGAATAGCTCGTTGAGCGTCTAAAGAAGGGCGCGGCCTTATAGGGCTTACACCCTAGGGTCGCGCCCTTTTTATAAGAAATCGTCTGCCGTAATGGGAGGCAGACACGTACGAAAGGTAGAAGCAAACATGGCCTTTACCAAGAAGACCGTCCGCGACATCGATGTCGACGGAAAGCGCGTTCTCGTCCGCGTTGACTTTAACGTGCCTATCAAGGATGGCGTCGTTGGCGACACCACCCGTATCAAGGCTGCCCTGCCCACCATCAACTACCTCGTTGAGCACAACGCTCGCGTCATCCTCATGAGCCACCTCGGCCGTCCCGAGGGCACCGGCTTCCAGCCCGAGCTGTCCCTCGAGCCCGTCGCCAAGAAGCTCGCTGAGCTCTCTGGTCTCGACGTTGCCTTTGTCGCTGACACCTACGGCGAGAAGGCTGCTGAGGCTGTCGCCGCCGTCGAGCCGGGTAAGGTCCTCGTTCTCGAGAACGTCCGTTTTGACAAGCGTGAGAAGAAGAACGATCCCGAGATCGCCAAGAAGCTCGCTTCCTATGGTGACGTCTTCGTTCTCGATGCCTTCGGCACCGCTCACCGCGCCCAGGGTTCCGTCGTGGGCCCCGCCGCTTACCTGCCTGCCGTCGCCGGCTTCCTGCTCGAGAAGGAGGTCGACACGCTGACCGGCATCTTCGCCGAGCCCGAGCGCCCCTTCGTCGCCATCGTCGGCGGTTCCAAGGTTTCCTCCAAGATCGGCGTTCTCGATCACCTCATCGACTCCGCTGACACCCTGATCATCGGTGGCGGCATGGCCTACACCTTCTTCCTGGCTCAGGGCCTGTCCGTTGGTCAGTCCCTCAAGGAAGAGGACTGGGTCGAGCGCGCCGGCGAGATGCTCAAGAAGGCCGAGGAGAAGGGTGTCAAGATCCTGCTCCCCATCGACAACCGTGTTGCCGATCACTTTGGCGAGGACGCTGTCCCCGAGGTTGTCGCTTCCGACGCTATCCCCGACGATCGTGAGGGTATGGACATCGGTCCCAAGACCGAGGAGCTCTATGCCGAGGCTGTCAAGGGCGCCAAGACCGTGTTCTGGAACGGCCCCATGGGCGTCTTCGAGTTTGACAACTTTGCTCACGGCACCCAGGCTATCGCCGAGGCTCTCGCCGAGGCTGACTGCACCTCGATCATCGGCGGTGGTGACTCTGTCGCAGCTGTCAACAAGTTCAACCTGGCCGACAAGATGAGCTGGATCTCCACCGGTGGTGGCGCTTCCATGGAGCTCGTCGAGGGTAAGGCCCTGCCCGGAGTGGAGGCGCTTCTCGATGCCTAATCGCACCCTTCTTATCGCTGGTAACTGGAAGATGAACAACGACGTCGCCGAGGCCGCCAAGCTCGCCGACGAGCTGGCTCAGGCTCTGCCCGAGGTTCCGGCTGGCGTCGAGGTGCTCGTCTGCCCTCCGACCATCGACATCACCACGGTTCATGACCGCATTCAGGCTGCCCCCATCGCCCTCGGTGCACAGAACGTGTACTGGGAGGCCAAGGGTGCCTTCACCGGTGAGTCTTCTTGCGACATGCTCAAGTCCGCTGGCTGCACCTACTGCATCATCGGTCACTCCGAGCGTCGCGACTACTTCCACGAGACCGACGAGGACCAGAACAAGAAGGCTAAGGCTCTCGTTGCCGCCGGTCTTGTTCCCGTCTTCTGCTGCGGCGAGTCCCTCGAGGTCCGCGAGGCTGGCACCTATGTCGAGCACGTCGTGAACCAGGTCAAGGCTGGCCTTGCTGGCCTTGAGATCACCTGCCCCAAGCAGGTCGTCGTCGCCTACGAGCCCATCTGGGCCATCGGCACCGGCAAGACCGCTACCGCCGAGGACGCTCAGGAGGTCTGCGGCGCTATCCGTGAGACCCTCAAGGAGATGTTCGGCGAGGAGCTCGCCAACGGCATCCGCGTTCTCTACGGCGGTTCCGCCAAGCCCGGCAACATTGCCGAGCTCGTCGCCAAGCCCGACGTTGACGGCGCCCTCGTGGGCGGCGCTTCGCTCAAGGCTGCCGACTTCGCCTCTATGGTCGTCAAGGCAGGCGAGTAGGACATATGGCACAGCGTCATCTTCCTGCACTCCTGATCATCATGGATGGTTGCGGCCTTGCTCCGGCCGATGGCGAGAACGCCGTCGCCGCTGCCAAGACGCCCTTCCTTGATAGCCTGTACGAGAAGTACCCCCACACCACGCTCGGCGCTTCGGGCGAGGACGTGGGTCTTCCCGATGGCCAGATGGGTAACTCCGAGGTGGGTCACCTCAACATCGGTGCCGGACGCATCGTGTTCCAGGAGCTTTCGCGCATCAACAACGCCATCAAGGACGGCTCCATCGCCAAGAACGAGGTTTTTGTCAAGGCTATGGACGACGTCAAGGCTGACGGCAAGACCCTCCACCTCATGGGCCTTATGAGCCCTGGCGGTGTTCATTCTCATATGAACCACGTTGAGGCTCTGGTCAAGATGGCTGCCCAGCATGGCGTCAAGACCGTTCGTGTACACGCCTTTATGGACGGCCGCGACGTCGACCCGCAGTCCGGTGCCGATTACATGAGTGAGTTCTGCGCCTTCCTGGCTAAGATCTCCGAGGAGACCGGTTGCGACGCACGCGTTGCCACCGTCTCGGGCCGTTATTGGGCCATGGACCGCGATAATCGTTGGGAGCGCATCCAGCGCGCCTACGACGTCATGGTCAACGCGTCCGATGCTGATACCGACCCCGTTGCCGGTATCAAGGCCTACTACGAGAAGGATCCGCGCGGCGACGAGTTCGTCGAGCCCTTCGCTGCCCACAACGAGGGCATCCACGAGGGCGACGCGGCCATCTTCTTCAACTTCCGTCCCGACCGCGCTCGTCAGATGACCCGCGTGTTCACGGACAAGGAGTTCGACGGCTTTGAGCGCGAGCAGATCAAGCTTTCTCACTTTGTGACGATGACCGAGTACGATCCGACGTTTGACGTCGAGGTCGCCTTCCCCAAGACGTTCCCCGAGAACGTCCTGGCCGACGTTATTGCCGCCAATGGCCTGAAGCAGCTGCACACTGCCGAGACCGAGAAGTACGCCCACGTGACGTTCTTCCTCAACGGTGGCATCGAGGAGCCCAAGGAGGGCGAGGAGCGCGTGCTCGTCGCTTCCCCAAAGGTCGCTACCTACGATCTGCAGCCCGAGATGAGCGCTCCCGAGGTTACCGAGAAGCTCGTCGCCGCCATCAACGAGGATCGCGCTGATTTCTACATCGTGAACTTCGCGAACTGCGACATGGTTGGTCACACCGGTGTCTTCGACGCCGCCGTTAAGGCTGTCGAGGCTGTTGACGATGCCCTGTCCAAGGTTGTCCCGGCGATTCTCGCCAAGGGCGGCTTTGCACTGATTACCGCCGACCACGGCAACGCCGATCACATGTTTGACGTTGCTTCCGACGGTTCCAAGCATCCGTTTACGGCTCACACCACCAACCGCGTGCCGTTCATCATCGTTGATGAGAAGGCACAGCTCACCGGTATCGAGGACGGCCGTCTTTCCGATATCGCTCCGACCATGCTCACCATGGCTGGTATTGAGCCTTCCGCCGAGATGACGGGCCGCGTGCTCGCCACCGAGGCCTAATAGAAAACAAATACCGTTTTCTAGTAAGGGGGTTGTCCACAACCGGACAACCCCCTTTTTGGTATTTCTGCCATTTCCACCCCGTCCTTGAGTGGCAGGTAGGGGAGAGCGGGGGATTGTGGTACAGTACTGGAGTTTGAACTGTTCTATTAAGGAGCTTATCTATGGGTCCGTTCCAGATTCTTCTGTTTGTCGTTTGGGCTGTCTCTGCCGTGGCGCTGACGATTCTCGTCCTGATGCATTCCGGTAAGGGCACCGGCGTTTCGGATATGATCGCTAGCTCGCTGTATAACTCCAGCTCTGCCACGGGCGTCATGGAGCAGAACCTCGATCGCCTGACGGTAATTATGGCCGTTGTTTTTGCCGTGTGCGTCGTCCTGTGCATGTTCTTCTTCCCGCAGGGCATCGTCGGCTACTAAGCATCGGCGTATATACGTTTGCAATGGGTCTCGCAGGTGCGGGACCCTTTTTGTTTACATATTTGTAACAGAGTCAAAATATCCCCACATACTTCGCCCAACTAAAGAAATTCTCGACCGTTAACCGGAATTAGCCCCAAATCGTGCATAAAATGCGCTACTGTATTGCGAAACGTTGGTCCGTTGTGCATAACCAGCCATAGCAGCGGGCGGCGTTTTGATGGTTCGGATCGGATTGTCTCGACATATGTCCGACTGAACATTTCTTTGTCCTATCTCATAAGGAGGATGGCATGGCTGATTCTATGTTCCACCAGCCCGTTATGGGTCGTCGCGCCTTTGTTGGCGGCACCCTCGCTGCGAGCTCCATGGCTTTTCTTGCCGCATGCGGCAAGAAGGGCGGCGACGCTTCCGGTTCTGAGTCCGGTTCGACGCTGAACTTCTACATCAACAACCCGGTCTGCATCGACCCCTACAATGTCCAGGAGGACCAGGGCACTCAGGTCGAGTACCAACTCTTTGACGCTCTGACCTCTTATGACGCCGAGAAGGGCGAGATCGTTCCGCTGGCTTGCGAGTCCTTTGAGGCCAACGACGACGCCACCGAGTTTACCTTCAAGATCAAGAAGGCCAAGTTCCACAACGGTGACGACGTTACCTCCAAGTCCTTCAAGCTCGGTTGGGAGCGTCTGGTCAACACCAAGTCGGCCATCGCTACCGAGTACGGCCCTTCCGAGGTCTCCTATCACCTTTCCATGGTCGAGGGCTATGACGACCTGCTTGCCGGTAACGCTACCGAGCTCAGCGGTGTTACTTGCCCCGACGATGAGACCCTCGTCGTCAAGCTGTCTTCCGCTTACGCCGACTTCCCCTTCGTCGCCTCTCACCCGGCTCTGGCCCCGGTTCCCGAGTGCGCCGAGTCCGATGTCAAGAGCTTCTACCTTGCACCGGTCGGTAACGGCCCGTTCATGATGGACGGCAAGTGGGAGGATGGTCAGGAGATCAACCTCAAGAAGTTCGACGATTACTATGGCGACAAGGCCAAGATCGATGGCATCCACTTCCAGGTCATCAAGGACATGGAGACCGCTTACAAGGAGTTCCAGGCCGGTAACCTCGATGTCTGCGACGTTCCCGTTGCTCAGATCGACGCTGCCAAGAAGGATCGCGGCGTGTCCAAGGACGGCTACACCATGGGTGACGGCGAGCGCATGCTGCTCGGCGCCGAGCCTTCCACCTACTACCTGACCTGCAACAACACGGCCGAGCCGTTCAACAACGCCGACCTGCGCAGGGGTATCTCCCTGGCCATCAACCGTGAGGCCATCTGCAAGACCATCTTCAAGGGTACCCGTACCCCCGCCGACGGTATTGTTCCTCCGGGCATCGATGGTTACAAGGAGGGCGCATGGGAGTTCTGCGCCTACGACGTCGACAAGGCTAACGAGTACCTCGACAAGGTTGCTCCCGCTGGCGCTAACGGCGATCGTGGCATTAGCGTGACCCTTTCCTACAACCAGGACGGTGGCCACAAGGAGATCATGGAGTCCATCATCGGCGACCTCGCCAAGGTGGGCGTTACCGCTGTCTCCGATACCCCTGAGTGGTCTGCCCTGCTCGAGCAGTATCAGAACTTTAACTATCAGTTCGGTCGTCTGGGCTGGATTGCCGACTACCCGATCATGGACAACTTCCTGTATCCGCTGTTCCACTCCGACTCCCTTGGTGGCGACAACCGCTCTGGTTACAGCAACCCCGAGTTCGACGCCAAGGTCGACGAGGCTCGTACCACGGTTGACGACGAAGAGCGCGTCGCTAAGATGCAGGAGGCCGACGCAATGGTAGCTGCCGACTGCCCGGTCATCCCGGTGATGTTCTACACGCACACCATCGTCGGCTCCGATCGCATCAAGCACCTCTATGTCGATCCGCAGAAGCACGCCGAGCTGGGTACCGCTGAGCTCGCCTAAGAGTTTGCAGCTTCCGTGAGGGTCAAGTATTTACGTAGACCTCATGGGAAACATACAGTTCTCCCTAACCTGGGGTAAACTGGCTGATGGTAATTTTGGGATGCCGGTCTGGCGATCGGCATCCCATTTAGGTTAATCCCTAGATAGGGGAGTGGTATGGGTAAGTACATCGTTAAACGTGTGCTTCAGTTCATCCCGGTATTTTTGGGCGTTACGCTGATTCTGTTCGCCCTCCAGAATATCGTGCCGGGAGATCCGATCAAGCTGATCGGTGGAGACAAGGCTCTGTCCCCCGAGGTGGAGCTTCAGCTTCGCGTCCGCTATCACCTGGTCCAGTCGGACGAGGACGGCAACGCGATCCTTGACGAGAACGGCGACCCCGTTCAAACGTCGCTCGTGGACCGTTATTTGTATTACATGAACGGCCTACTTCATGGCGATCTGGGCAATTCGTATCAGCGCAAGCTGCCGGTTACGGAAATCTTTGCCCAGAAGTATCCGTATACGGTCAAACTTGCCGCGTGCGCCATCGTGCTCGAGGCAATCATGGGCATCGGTGCGGGTATCATTTCGGCGGTAAAGCGTTATTCCTTCTGGGATATTTTGGTAACGCTCACCACGTCGATCCTCGTTGCGGTCCCGGCTTTCTGGCTCGGTATGTTGCTGCAGCTGTTCTTTGGCGTCATCCTCAAGGATGCTACCGGCGGCGCATTCTCCATGCCGATCTCGGGTGCCGGCGGTTCCAGCTCTCAGTATCAGGATTGGATGCACTATGTGCTTCCGACCATTACGCTGGCTTCGGTTTCGACCGCTTATGCTGCCCGCATTATGCGTTCGCAGCTGCTTGACGTCATGAACCAGGATTACATTCGCACGGCAAAGGCCAAGGGTCTCTCCAATCGCGCGATCATCGTCAAGCATGCGCTTAAGAATGCACTCATCCCCGTCGTTACCTATATTGGTGTCGACTTTGGTGGCATGCTTTCGGGCGCCATTCTGACTGAGACAGTCTTTAACTGGCCCGGTATCGGCTATGAGGTCTATCGCGCCATTAGCATGCGTGACTGGCCCATCGTTATGGGCGGTGTTACGCTCATCGTCGTCGTCGTCATGGTGATCAACCTGCTCGTCGACATTAGCTATGCATTCCTCGACCCGCGCATCCGCCTTGGCGGTCCGTCGGATAAGGCCTAAGGGAGGTACGTCTCATGCAGGAAACTGATTCTCAGTCTCAGGAGCAGGCTACCGCCACCAAGGCCGCATCTGCTCCCGCCAAGTCCCGCACGCTGTGGGGCGACGCTTTTAAGCGTCTTCGTAAGAACAAACTCGCCGTTATCGGTGTCTGTTGGATCATCATCGTCGTTGTGGTTGCCCTGACCGCAGATCTGTGGGCTAAGCCCTGGCTCGGTTCTCCGACGGCTTCCGACTCGACCACCATGGCCGAGACGTCGCTGCTGGCTCCGTGTGCAGAGCACCCGTTTGGCACCGACGCCCTTGGTCGTGACATTCTCGTCCGCGTTATCTACGGTGCACGTGTTTCGCTTTCCGTCGGTATTATGGCCACTGCGATCTCCACGGTGATTGGTCTGGTCATGGGTGCCCTAGCCGGTTTCTACGGCGGCATCTGGGATACGATCATCATGCGCTGCGCGGATATCTTCCTGGCATTCCCGTACGTGCTTTTCGTTGTCGCCATGATCGCCGTTATCGGCCGTGGTCTTCAGAACGTCTTTTTTGCCATCGGCATTCTCGGCTGGCCTTCGATTGCGCGCGTCTTCCGCTCTGCAATCTTGACGGTCAAGGAAAACGATTATGTTGACGCTGCGCGCGCGATGGGTGCATCTGATGCTCGTATCGTCGTGCGTCACATCTTCCCGAACTCCGTCGCCTCCATCGTGGTCTACGCGACCATGAACATTGGTGGCGCCATTCTGACCGAGTCCGCTCTGTCCTTCCTCGGCATGGGCGTTATTCCGCCTACGCCTTCGTGGGGCTCCATGATTCAGGACGGTCAGCAGTATCTTCTGACTGCTCCCTGGATGATGATCATGCCCGGTCTGGCAATTCTCTCGACGGTGCTCGCCTTCACCCTGCTGGGTGACGGTCTGCGCGACGCCCTCGACGTCAAGATGAAGGACGCATAAGGATGAAGAAGAACAAGAACTATGTGGACCTGAAGGACCAGCCGGTTCCCGAGGGCCAGCATCTGCTCGAGGTCGATGACCTTAAGATGTATTTCCACACCGAGGATGGCGTTGTTCGCGCTGTCGACGGTGTCTCCTACACGCTCGATCGCGGCGAGACGCTGGGCGTCGTCGGTGAGTCCGGCTCCGGTAAGTCCGTGACCGCCATGACTATTATGGGCCTCATCTCGATGCCTCCGGGAAAGATTGAGGGCGGCGACGTTCGCTATCGTGGTCGTTCTATCCTCGAAATGACCGAGGAAGAGATGCAGCACATTCGCGGTAACGATATCGCGATGATTTTCCAGGATCCTATGACCTCCTTGAACCCGGTCTATAAGATCGGCAAGCAGGTGGGCGAGGGTCTTCGTCTGCACCGTGGCTACTCCAAGCAGGAGGCGCTCAAGCGCGCTACCGAGCTTTTGGACCTCGTGGGTATCCCCGAGCCCGAGAAGCGCGTCAATGAGTATCCGCACCAGTTCTCTGGCGGTATGCGTCAGCGCGTCATGATTGCTATGGCTCTTGCCTGCGATCCCGATATTCTGATTGCCGACGAGCCCACGACTGCCCTGGACGTTACCATTCAGGCTCAGATTATTGAACTTATGCAGGAAATGCAGGAGAAGAACGGCAACGCTATCATCATGATTACCCATGACCTGGGTGTCGTCGCCGATATGGCCGACAAGATCATGGTTATGTACGCCGGTCGTCCCGTCGAGTTCGGTACTGCTGAGGAAATCTTCTACGAGAGCCGTCACCCCTATACCTGGGGCCTGATCCGCTCCATCCCGGAGCAGGCTATCGATGAGAAGAAACCGCTTACGCCGATTCACGGCAACCCGCCTTCGCTCATGAACCTGCCCGAGGGCTGCGTCTTCTCTCCTCGCTGCCCCTATGCGACGGATAAGTGCCGCAAGCAGCGCCCCGAGCGCGTTGTCACCGAGTCTGGTCATTACTCTGCGTGCCACTACTCCGGTGACCCCGAGTTCCTCAAGAACGCTCCTGAGACGTCCCGTACGCGCAAGGATTCCAAGAAGGGAGGCGAGGCGTAATGGCAGATACCAACGAGCGTACTCCGCTGCTGAAGGTCGAGCACCTCTCTAAGGAGTTCCCCGCTGAGTCCGGCATGTTCGCCAAGCGCTTCTCCAAGCGTGTTGTCTCTGCAGTAAATGACATTTCGTTCGAGATTTATCCGGGCGAGACCTTTGGTCTGGTTGGTGAGTCTGGTTGCGGTAAGTCCACGACGGGTCGCACCATCATGCGCCTGACCAAGCCGACCGCCGGTAAGGTGTTCTTCCAGGGTAAAGATGTTGCCGAGATGAGCAAGCATGAGATCAAGGACATGCGTCGCGAGATGCAGTTCATCTTCCAGGATCCCTATGCTTCGCTCAATCCCCGTATGACCATCGGCGAGATCGTCTCCGAGCCCATGACCATTCATGGCGTGGGTACCAAGGAGGAGCGTATCGAGCGCGTCCGCGAGCTGCTGGACGTCGTCGGTCTGAATCCCGAGCACATCAACCGTTATCCGCACGAGTTCTCGGGCGGCCAGCGCCAGCGTGTCGGCATCGCCCGCGCGTTTGCTCTGAAGCCCAAGCTGATTATCTGCGACGAGCCGGTTTCCGCTCTGGATGTGTCCATTCAGGCCCAGGTTCTGAACCTGCTCAAGGAACTGCAGGACAAGTTCGGTACCGCGTATCTGTTTATCGCTCACGACCTGTCCGTCGTGCAGCACATTTCCGATCGCGTTGCCGTTATGTATCTGGGTAAGATGGTTGAGGTTTCGGACTGGAAGACGCTCTATAGCGAGCCTCACCATCCGTACACGCAGTCGCTGCTGTCTGCCGTGCCGGTTCCCGATCCGGATATCCAGAAGACCCGTAAGCGCATCATCCTCGCCGGCGATCCGCCGTCACCGCTGGATCCGCCGACCGGCTGCCGTTTCCACACTC
>URGG01000028.1 GCA_900547345.1 uncultured Collinsella sp.
CGCCCATGAGCTCATCGTCGGCGAAGAGCAGCTGGCAGATATCGTTCTCGCGCAGCCACTTGGAGTTCTCGCCCACCATGTCCTCGGGAACGGGAACCTGCTCATAGGACTCGTTGTCCATGAAGATGTAGTCGGTGCCATCGTTGTAGAGGTACTGGAACTCACGGGTGGTGAGCATGACGCTCTCGAACTTGGTGCCGGCGTTGCAGGTGTTCTCGACGACGCGGCCGCTCTTGATGTCGCGGGTCTTGTAGCGCACAAACGCGCCGCCCTTGCCCGGCTTGACATGCTGGAACTCGACAATGGTGTAGACCTTGTCCTTGATGCGGAGACCGAGGCCGTTCTTGAAGTCGGCGGTAGAAATGGTAGGCATAGCGACCTTTCTTGTTATGGGCAGAACGCACAAGCGTCCAAATTACATACGATAGAAATTATACACTTGCAGACGGCGCCTGCAGCGAGCGCATAAAAAGAGAACGCGGGACGTCCGAATCGATCCGAACGCCCCGCCCCAAACTATCTACCGAAGTAGACTAGCAATCGATAACGTGCAGGTCATGCGGGGTCTTAGTGAAGGGCTCGTAGCCGTTCTCGGTGACCACGCCGTAGTCCTCCAGGCGCACGCCGCCCACGCCGGGCAGGTAGACGCCGGGCTCCATGGTGATAACCGAGCCGACCTCGATGGTGTTCTTGCTGCGGTTGAAGTTGGGCAGCTCGTGGATGTCGATACCGACACCGTGGCCCAGGCCATGGTTATAGTAATCGCCATAGCCGGCATCGCCGATGATCTTCTTGGAGAGCTTGAAGATGTCGTTGCCCTCGACGCCCGGATGGATGGCGGCGACGCACTCCTCGTGCGTACGGCGCACGAGCGCGTACAGGTCGAGCTGCTCCTGGGTGGGCTCGCCCATCACGACGGTACGAGTCATGTCGGAGCGGTAGTCGCAGTATCCCGCGCCGTAGTCCATCAGGACAAAGTCGCCCTTCTCGATCACGCGGTCGCTCGGGACGGCATGCGGATTGGCGGTGTTGGGGCCGCTCGCGACGATGGAACCGAAGGCCAGGCTGTCAGCACCGTTGGCGAACATAAAGTTCTCGAGCTCGTTGCGAACCTGCTTCTCGGTCATACCGGGCTTAATAAAGCCGAGCATGTGCTGGAAGGCGGCATCGGTGATCGACTGCGCATGGCGCATGAGTTCAATCTCCTCGGCGTCCTTGATGGCGCGCATCTTGCGGATGTCGTCGTGCATCAGCGGCAGCATACAGGCGACGGAGCGGTCCTCCAGGCCGCGCTGAATACCCTGGTAGAAATTAATCTGCATATCGTCCTCGACAGCGCAGACGCGGCATTTGTTGGCCGCGATCTTGCCGGCGACCCAACCGGGGATGGTGCCCTCATCCATGTCGTAGACCCAAGGGCTGCCGGCGGGCGTGTTCTCCTCAAAGCTATTGAGGTAGCGCGAGTCGGTGTGAAACAAGCACTGGTCGGCCGTAATAAACGCAGCGTGCGGGAACTCGAAGGTGTAGTCGAAGACGCCCTTCACGCCCGTAAGCCAACGAAGGTTGGCCTCGTCGCGCACCACGATGGCGTCGTAGCCACGCTCGACCATCAGGGCACGGACACGCTCGATACGACCGGCAGGACCGGCAGCAAACTCAGACATGCAGATTCCTTTCTTGTTGTCTCTATATAGACGGGACGGGGCTCAACCGGACGACGGAATCGCATGCGATCCGAAACCGATTGGAAACCCGCCCCTCAACATGATACGAAAGACGATGGAAGTCAATAAATCTTAGAGAAGTTCTTTACGAGAAGCCAGGTAGGCGTGAGCATGGCGCTCAAGAACCTCGTCCTCAACGTTCGTTAGGCGAATGGCGCCGAGTGCCGCGGGCAGCGGCAACATGTTGCGGTTCGAGCGTGCAAACTGCTGCTTGCGGAACTCCTCGATATATGCGGCAGACTCCAGATTGAAGGCAAGTTCCTCGATACCAAAGTCCTCCAAGCAGTCATCGACCTCAAAGACGTAATCGATATCGAAATCGCAGGCATCATGTGCTAGGCGCGCCTCAAAGCGCATGCCCTCGGACAACAGCTGGTAGGCAGGGACCTGCGAAGCGGCATCGCCCAAGCAAGCGCGCAGGGTACGCTCCCCCGTCTTGCCAAAATCGAGCGCATGGCGAGCGCTCGGGTTCGTGGCCATCAGTACGTCCTTGCGGGCAGTCTGAGACCATTGAACGGCATTGACGAGCGCGACCTCCTCGCCCGCGAGAATCTCGGGGACGGTCTCAGTAAACTGATTCCAGCGTGACTTGCTGCTCGAAAGCATGGTGCCAACAAGTACCGCATAGCCGAGCTTGAGGTCCTCGGGGTCCGCCTCGCGAACAAGGTCGAGGTCACACACGACCAAGCCCGGTTCGGGACGGAACGCGATAGCGGGAAGCGCATTGGCCGACGAGGCGACGAGCGGCTTCATGGTCGTCGCGACCGTGAGCATGGCGTCGAACGTCGTCGGCAGCAAGGCGCACTCAGTGCGACCGCACCACTGATTGGCGCACCAGCTAACAACCGAGCAGGTTGCGGCATCGCCAACGGCGACAACCAGATCGTCGCAGGTAATGCCGTTGGCAGACAGGGCGCCAAAGATCGCATCAGCATCGGCCAGCGTGGCACCAGCAGGCGAAACCTCGAGGACGAGCGGCGACACGGCAAAGCCGGCGTCGACCAGCGCATGCTCGACGACCTCGCCAAAACGCTCGGATGTGGCGTCGTTCCAAACCACCATCGCGCGCTTAGGCTTGCCCACGGTCGAGGCAAACATGCGCGAAAGCTCATCGAACGCACCCAATCCGACACGGACATCGACGCTGCGGTTTTGGAAATTGATCAGTTGACGGCGAATCATAGCAGTCCACGCTCCAAAAGCATCTCGGCACAAAGGTAGGAAACGTCCTCGAAGGACTTGTTGCGAATATCAAGGGTAAGGTCGGCGGCCTGTCGATACAGCGGGCGGCGATGCTCAAACAGGCGCGCGGCATGCTCGGGCGAGCGGAAGTCGGGGCGCGTGTCGGACCGACGAATCTGGCGAATCGAATCCTCGAAGTCGCCCTCGAGGTACACACACGTACCCATTTCGTGCATCAACTCAATATTCACCTGCGTCTCGACGATACCGCCCCCGCACGATACCAGCAGGCTGCGCTCGCTTTGAAGCGAACGGAGTGCCGAGGTCTCGAGCTCGCGAAAACGATCCTCACCCTCGGTCTCAAAAATCTCGGTTACCGACTTGCCGCAACGGCGCACGACCAGGCGGTCGGTATCGATAAAACGCCGCTTGAACATAGTGCCGACGTTGCGAGCGAGCGTTGATTTGCCCGCGCCCAAAAAGCCGATAAAGAAGATATGGTCGCAGCCGTGTTTGATGTGCTGAGACATGACGAGACCTATTCCTCGCAGGGAAGGTCGCGCAGGGCCCGGCGCTCAAAGATACGGAAGATCTGCGTATACCACAGGTCCTGCGTCGCCTGCGGCTTTACCAGGATGGTATCGACGCCGGCGAAGTTGCCGCTCCACACGTCCGTGTAGAGCTGATCACCGATCAGCACCGCCTCGTCGGCCGTGGCGCCGAGGCGCTTAAGACCTGCCTTGAGGGCAAACGGCGCCGGCTTCATGGCGTGGCTGATGGCCTCGAGTCCCAGCTCGCGTGCAGAGCTCATGACCTGGTCGCGATGCCAGTTGTTGGACACCATGCACAGCTTAAAGCCTTTGGCGCGGGCGGCATCGAGCCAAGCGGAAACCGCGGCGGGAACCTGCTCGGTGTCGCGCGGCACCAGGGTGTTATCGCGATCGAGCAGAATGGCGCGTTTGCCGTCGGCCCAGAGGGTATCGAGGTCGATGCGATCGACCGAGGCAACGTATCGTTTGGGGCTAAAAATCCTCATGCTAATTCCAAGACTGTTGATGCTCTTCGTAGGTTTGCGAGAAGTACTCCTCGTCCTGCGTAATGTAGAAATACAGGTCATCGGAGTCGGTCGGCTCAAGCGTGGCCTTGAGCGCCTCGAGCGACGGAGAGCAGATGGGCGTGGGCGGCAGGCCCTCGTGCTTATAGGTGTTATACGGGCTATCGCTTTGCAGGTCGTCGGCGGTAACCTCTCCACCGGTGACATACATCATGGTCGCATCGCTGTTGAGATAGCGCAGACCGTCGAGCTTGCCGGCAAGGCGGTTGTAGAAGACCGAGGCCACGTGCGCACGTTGATCGGCGTTGAGGCCCTCGCGCTCAACGATAGAGGCCAAGTTGACGATGTCGTAGTCGGACATCTCCACACCGTAGCGCTCCTTGATCTTGGCTTCGCAGCTCGCAAAGTCTAGCGACTTATACTCGGTCTTAAACTGATCGAGCATAGCGCGAATCACGTCATCGGCCGTAGGCGAATCGCCCAGCGAATAGGTCTTGGGGAACAAGAAACCTTCGAGCGAGTCGTTAGCCGCGCCCTTAAGGAAGCTATAGTCATCCACGTAGTTGGAGGCCTTGGCCTGATTGAGGAAGTCTTCCTTAGAGATGCCGTCGTAGGCCTGGGCCACACGGTCGGCGACTTGATCGACCGTTAGGCCCTCAGGGATAGTCAGCGCATTAGAGCCCGCGTTGGGACCTTCCATGAGCTGCTGAACAACCTTGGTCGCATCCATGAGTGTGGTGAACGAATAGGTACCAGGCTTGAGCGACATATCGGCGTTGAGCTTTTTCACCGCCGCATAGTAATCCTTGGGATTCTCGACGATATGGTTCTCGGAGAGAATCGAGGCGATAGTATCGCCCGAAGCACCGTCGGGAATGGTCACCGTAACCTGCTGTCCAGCCGTGACCTTCGTATCCCCACCGGCGAAGAAGCCCTTGACGGCCGGCACGACAAAGAAAGCAATCGCAGCAAGCGCGAGCACCGCCACCACAATGCCGATGATCATGGGAACCGGAGAACTCTTCTTTTGAGCACCGCGACGAGCATGCGTGTTGTAGCTCGAACGGGTCGCCGGAGCAACGCCATGCGAACCGCGAGCGTGATGCGAATGTGATTGGGGGGTCTGCGTTCGCTGGGTAGGTACCTGCTGCTTAAAGCGGGTGCCGCCTGCAGGCTGGGCCGTACGAGCAGAAGGCTGCTGAGCCGCATGAGAAGCCGGATGCTGAACCGAACGAGCAGAAGGCTGCTGACCCGTCCGTTGAACAGGTTGGGCCGAACGAGAGAAGGACTGCACCGGGCGCGCGGCAGGCTGAGCTGCGCGCTGCGTCGGCTGTGCCGGACGCTGGCCAGGCTGGGCAGGGCGCGACTCCGGCTGACGTGTACGATTCGGCTGGCGCGGATCGGAAGCACTAGGCATGCGAAACCTCCTCGTTTTTACGATCGAGCCACGTCTGCAAAAACAGGCTGGCGGCAATCATGTCAATCTTGCCCCTCATCTGCTTTTCGTTGAGGCCCTGCTCGCGCAGGATACGCTTGGCCTCTTGCGAGGACAGACGCTCGTCCTCAAACTCCAGCGGAAGATCGAGCTCGTCGGCAATCTTTTGCGCCACGGCGGCAACGCGCTCGGCCTGGGGGCCGGGCTCACCGGCCATGGTCAAGGGACGTCCGCTTACCAGGATATCGGGCTCATAGTCCTCGACCAAGTAGCGAAACGTCTTTGCCATGCCAGTGACCTCGGCAGCCGGAAGCACCTTGACGGGCATCGCCATCTTGCCATCACGGCTCGAGACGGCGATGCCGATCCTGGTCTCCCCTATGTCCAGCGCAAGCGCGACCACAGCGACTACCTAGATTCTTAGGCGCCGAGCGCGGTCTTGGCGGCCGCGAGGGCATCGGCGATGCCGGCGGCGTTCTTGCCACCAGCCTGAGCCATGTTGGGACGGCCGCCACCGCGACCGTCGACCAGGCCCGCGATCTGCTTGATCACGTTGCCGGCGTGGAAACCGGCCTTGACGGCGTCATCAGAGCCGGCGGCGAGCAGGGCCGGGGTGCCCTTCTCAGTCACGCTGGCGACGACACAAGCGACAGGGCCGGCGACCTTCTGGTGCACGGTATCCCATACGTTGCGCAAGTCGGCAGCTTCAAGGCCCTGGAGCTCAGCAACGACCAGCTTGTAGCCGCCGAGCTCGACAGCACCCTCGATGGCACTGGAAATGGCGTCGGAGGAGCCACCGGTCAGAGCCTTTTTGAGCTTGTTGGACGTCTCGCGCAGCTCGGCCTGCAGGTTCTCCACACGGGCGGGAACCTCGTCGACGCGGCACTTGAGCGCAGCGGCAGCGGCGTCAACAAGTGCCAGGCGGTCGGCCATGTAATCGAGAGCGCCCTTAGAGGTCACGGCCTCGATACGGCGGACATTGGAGCCTGTGGAGGACTCGGAAATAATCTTGAACAGGCCGATCTCGGCGGTGTTGGCAGCGTGCGTGCCACCGCAGAGCTCACGGGAGAACGGCTGGTCCTCGGCGCCCACGGAGACGACGCGGACGACATCGCCGTACTTCTCGCCAAACAGAGCGACAGCGCCGGCAGCCTTAGCCTCGTCGATGCCCATGACACGGGTCACGACCGGCTTGGAGGCGAAGATCTGCTGGTTGACCAGGTCCTCGACAGCCTTGAGCTGCTCGGAGGAAAGGGCCTCGAAGTGCGTAAAGTCAAAGCGCAGGTGCTCGGGCGTCACCAGCGAGCCGGCCTGGGACACGTGCTCGCCCAGGACCTGCTTAAGGGCGGCGTCGAGCAGGTGCGTGGCGGTGTGGTTGCGGCGCAGGAAGCCACGGCGCTCGGCGTCGAGAGCGGCGGTCACAGCGGCACCAGCAGAAAGCGAGCCCTCGGCAACGTGGGCGACATGAGCATACAGGCCGTTGTGGTTCTTGGTATCGGAAACGGTCAGAACAACGCCCTCGGCGGAAAGCTTGCCGGCGTCGCCCTGCTGGCCGCCCATCTCGGCGTAGAACGGGGTGCGGTCGAGCACGACCTCGACGTCCTCGCCGGCGGCAGCGGAATCGACAGACTCGCCGTTGCGCACGATGGCGACGACCTTGGCGCCCTCGATCACATCGTTGTCATAGCCGTCGAACTCGGTCGCGGCGACCTTGTCGGAAAGCTCGACCCACACGTCGTTGAAGCTGCCCCAGGCATCGCCCTTGGCGTTGGCGCGGGCGCGGGCCTTCTGGTCCTCCATGCAAGCGGTAAAGCCATCCATGTCGACGTCGTGCCCAGCGGTACCGGCGATCTCGACGGTCAGGTCGATGGGGAAACCAAAGGTGTCGTGAAGCTTAAAGGCAACATCGCCCGGAAGCACAGCGCCCTCGGCAAGCGCGGCCAGGGCCTCGTCCAGGTAAACGCGGCCGTTGTCGAGCGTCGTGGAGAAGCGCTCCTCCTCGGAGGCAACGATACCCTTGACGAGCGCGACGTTCTTGAGCAACTCGGGATAGGCCTCGCCCATCTGAGCGTTGACCTCGTCGATGAACTTGGTCAGGAAGGCGCCCTCGATGCCCAGCAGGCGACCGTGGAACACGGCGCGGCGGAGCAGGCGGCGAAGGACGTACTCGCGACCCTCGTTACCGGGCAGGATGCCGTCAGAGATCATGAAGTCGACGGCACGGGAGTGGTCGGCGATGATGCGAAGAGAACGGCTGGCGCCGGAGTAATCGTCGGCGTCATAGGTCTTGCCGCTGATCTCCTCGCCCAGCTTGATGAGGTGCTGCATCAGATCGCCGTCGTAGTTAGCGGTCTTGTGCTGCATGATAGCGGCCATGCGCTCCAGGCCCATGCCCGTATCGAGGTTGCGGTGCGGCAGCTCCGGCATGGAGCCGTCCTCCTGGCGGTCGTACTGGGTAAACACGAGGTTCCAGAACTCAAGGAAGCGGTCGCAGTCGCAGCCAGGCTTGCAGTCGGGGCTGCCGCAGCCTCCTCGCCCATGTCAAAGTAGATCTCGGAGCACGGACCGCAGGGGCCGGTGGGGCCAGCGGCCCAGAAGTTGTCGTCCTCGCCCAAGCGGGAGATGTGGTCCTCGGCAACGCCCAGAGAACGCCACACGTCGTGGGTCTCGTCGTCCTCGGTAAAGACGGTGAAGTACAGGCGGTCGAGCGGCAGCTTGAACTCCTTGGTGATGAGCTCAAAGGCCCAGGCGCAAGCCTGCTCCTTGGAGACGCCGCCAAAAGAGAAATCGCCGAGCATCTCGAAGAACGACAGGTGACGGCCGTCCTCGCCGATGCAATCGATGTCATTGGTGCGGACGCACTTCTGGCAGGAGATCGCGCCGATCTCCTTCATGGTCTTCTTGCCCTGGTAGTACTCCTTAAACTGGTTCATGCCGGCGTTGGCAAGCAGCAGCGAAGGATCGTCGGGGACGAGGGACGAAGAAGGATAGAGCTTAAGACCGCGCTCCTCAAAGAAGTTGAGGAACTTGGAGCGAATCTCGGCCGTAGTCATTGACGGGTAGTCAGCACTCATAGAGGGAATCTCCTCGGTTTCACATCGAAACAGTTCAAACGTAACGATATTACCATCCCACCGCGCAAGTGCAAAAAAGAGGACCGGCACAATGCCGGCCCTTCAGCGAAATAGCATGTTGCGCGTATGAATGTTAACCCGAATTACCCCGCTAGTTGTCGTCATCGTCCATGGAGCCGTCGATGCCGGTTTTGGTATCGTCGTCCGAATTGGAATCATCGTCTTTGGCGAAGGGATTCTTGAAGAAGCCCGTGGCATCGGGTTGCAAACCAGAGAGCTTAATCCAGGGATTATCGAGCTCGGGCTTGGGCATGGCCTTGGCCTCGGGCGCGGTCTCGTTGCCGATGAGCTCGGACTCGTAGATGAAGGTGTCGTCGCCGAGCGCGTCGTAGGCGGCGACCGGGTTGCCATCGGCATCGCGGTACGGTGTGCCCTTAAACACGGCGCCGTCATAGGCCACAAGCTGGCGGCCGGTCTCATTCTCGAAGTAGTACACGAAGATACCCTTGAGGGCCGCACACAGCGGGATGGCAATAATCATGCCAATGGGGCCCATGAGTGCCGAGCCAATAACGAGCGCCGTGAGGCTCATGATGGGATGCACCTGCACCGAGCTCTGCATGACCTTAGGCGAAATCACGTTATCGGTGACGTTTTGCGCGACCATCGTCACGATGAGCGTCCATAACGCCAACATGGGGCTGAACATGAAACCGAGCACTGTGGCGATTGCCGCGCTCACCCAAGGACCGACGACCGGAACCAAATGCATGATGCCGGTAAAGATAGCCATGAGCGCCGCATACGGATGGCCGATGATCAGGAAGCCGATAAAGGCCAAGATGCCGCCGCAGATAGACGTTACGACCATGCCGCGCATGTAGCCACCAACCGAACGCGACAGAATGGCGACCATAAAGCGGTACGAGGTCTCCTTCTCCTGACCGATGATGGTGCAAATCTCGTGGTGCATGCGAGGGTAGTCGCAGGCCATCCAGTACGCAAGCACTAGACCAAGGAAGATAACGAACAACTGCGACGCCGTATTAGTGATGAGCGGGAACACACCGCGGCCAAGCTCGGCGGCAATCTGAGACACATACTTCGATGCCACGGCAACCAGCGACGAAAGATTATCGTCCAAATACTCCTTGAGCGGCGTGTTGTTGAGCGTCTTGGCATGCGAGATCATCTCGTTGAGGTCGCCACCCGCAACACGAAGCTGCTCGGGCAGGCGGCTCAGGACTTCCATGATCTGACCAAAGAGAATCGGCGACAAGATGCAAACGACACCGACGAGCACGGCAACAACAACAATTAGCGCGATAAGCGAACCGATGCCGCGATTCACGCCATGGTGCTCGAGCCAGTTGGTGATCGGGGACATCACAAAAGCAATGATGGAGCCGACGGCAAGGAACTCAATAACCGGTGCCAGGATGCCCATAAGGTTAAAGATGACAGCGGCGATGACAATGCAGCCGACAACAGCCCAAATGCGAAGCGTCAGAATGCGGGTGTCGCGCAGCACGCGATCGGTTTGTTGGGGGTGCTCACTCATGAACGAATCATCACTCCGTCGGGGTCGATCTTGTCCTGAATCTTCTTAAGCGTGCGGCGCAGCAGACGCGAAACCTGCACCTGAGAAATACCCAGCTTCTTGGCGATCTCGATCTGGGTCATGCCCTTCACAAAGCGCAGCTCGATCACCTCGCGCTCGCGCGGCGAGAAATCACGGATGGCTTCCTCGATCACTAGGCGGTCATCGGTAAAGTCGAGCTCGTTGTCGTCGTCGGCGTAACGGTCGAGAATCGAGGGGGCATCGTCGGAATCAGACGCACCAGGAGCCTCGATGGGCACCGAGGTATAAGCCGAAGACGATTCCATAGCCTCGAGGACCTCATCGACAGTCACATCTAGATACTCAGCGATCTCCTCAACCTTGGGCGAGCGCTGCAACTCGTTGGTAAGCTTGTCGGTAGCCTGGTTGACCTTGGCAGAAAGCTCCTGCAGGCGACGAGGCACGCGCACGCTCCAGCCCTTGTCACGGAAGTGACGCTTGATCTCGCCCAAGATGGTGGGCGTGGCAAACGTGGTGAACTCGAGTCCGCGCTCAGGGTCAAAGCGGTCGATTGCCTTGAGCAAGCCCAGATAGCCGACCTGCATGAGGTCGTCGAGCGGCTCGCCGCGATTCTTAAATTTGTTGGCAAGAAACCTTACCAGATTCATATGGGACATGACGAGCTGCTCGCGGGCGTCCGGATCACCGGTCTCCTTGTAGCGACGAAACAGCTCGCGGGTTTTCTCCTTGTCCCAAGCGGTCTTACCGCTCCGGGAACGTTCGGTCATATTAGATATCCGCCTTGAGGTCGAGGGAAAGCGTCAGGGGCGCCGCAGTCTTTTCGTAGGAGTCGCACACGCTCGCGAGGATGAGCTCGGCATACACCGCAGCCTGGTCGTCTTCATCGACCGTAGCCTGGTCGCCAAAGGTAATAGTCATGCCAACGTGGGTCTCATCGACATCGAATTTGATGGTGATGTCATCGCAGTCGACCGCGGTGCAACCAAAGATGAAAGCCTCCTCAGCAGCCATGCGGATGTCCTCGATGCGATCGACAGACATAGAGCACAGGGCACCAACGTTGGCTGCCGTCATGCGCACAAGGCGAGCGAGACGAGGGTCACCGGCAACGGTCAGCGTGATAGGGCAGGTTGCTTCGCTACTCATCGCAGGACTCCTCAGAGGTCTCGGCGGGCGTATAGGTGTAATACTGAGCCGGCTTGGATACAGACTTCTGACCATCATCGTCGCCCGCGGCGGCCTCGTCCTCGCCAATTAGGACGCGCTCGGTAGGCTGCTCGGCCTCCGCAGCGGCAGCGGCGAGCTTGCGATCGGCGTCGGCTGCAGGAGCCTTCACCTTATTGAAGAGCTTCTGCACAGCACCGGCGGCAGAGTCGGTCACGCTCGACACAGCATTGCTGGCCTCGGCCATGCTGCCCGTAACCTCGGAAATGTCGCGAACCACGGCTTCGACCTCTACGAGATTGGAGGTAAGGGCATCAACTGCCGTCTTGCTCGACTTAAGCAGCGGCTCCATCTGGGCAAGCGCCGGCGTAAGCTCATCGACAGCGCCATCGAGCTTTGCCACCACAGGCTGAGCCTCGGCGATGGTGTTGTTGAGGTCGTTCACGGTCTTATCGAGCGAGTCGACAACATTGCGGGTCTTGCGCAGGGTAAGCGCGAGCTCAGCGATGGCCCACACGCCGGCAACGGCGAGCAGCAGCAGGGCGATTTGAATGGGACTCATACAAGCCTCCCGGAAGAATCGAAATACAGACGTTTTTCATGGTACCCCAAAGGGGACCGAACATGCCAAGAGCAGCAACGTGGGACAAAATTATCAGCAGCTACTTCGGTGCATTCCCGCTACGGTCGCGTTCGCTTTGCTCTACGCGCCATTCTTCCCAACCACGGCCGGCAGGCTGCCAAAATGCACCGCGTTCTAAGCCTTCGGGTAAATAGCGCTGGTCGACCCAGCCTTCGGGATAATCGTGCGGATACTTATACACACCGTATTCATCGCTGCCCGGGCGATGGCGATCGCGCAGATAACTCGGCACCTCGCGAAGCCCACTAGAGTGGATATCGGCCAGCGCCGCATCGATCGAAGCCTCACACGCGTTGGATTTAGGCGCCAAGCACACATAGAGTGCAGCCTGAGCCAGGTTAATGCGGCACTCGGGATAGCCAATGACCTCGGCAGACTTAAACGCGGCATGTGCCACCAAAAGCGCCTGCGGGTCGGCGTTGCCGACGTCCTCAGAAGCATGAATCATAATGCGACGGGCGATAAACTTAGGATCCTCCCCTGCATCGATCATGCGCGCAAGCCAGTAGACCGTGGCATCGGGGTCGCTACCGCGCATGGACTTAATGAACGCACTGATGATGTCGTAGTGCATGTCGCCGTTTTTGTCATACGTAAAACCGCGACGCGGGTTGGCAATCTTTACGTCATCCACGGTGATGGGATAACGCTCCCCCGCCGCCGGCGCTGGCGTCCCTTCGGTATCGGGACGCGTGACGGCAATCTCGCTCGCCAGCTCAAGTGTCGTCAGGGCCGAGCGTGCATCACCCGCTGCCAGCGTGCAAATGGTCTTGACCGTATCATCATCGGCCGAGAATTTGCCGTTCAGGCCCTGAGGAGCCTCGAGCGCACGCTCGATAAGCATGGCGATATCCTCGTCCTTTAAATGCTCAAGCTCCACGACTCGACCACGTGAGAGCAGCGCCGAGTTGACCTCGAAGTACGGATTCTCCGTCGTAGCGCCAATCATAATGACGGTACGGTTCTCAACTGCATGTAGCAGGGCATCCTGCTGCGACTTAGAAAAGCGGTGAATCTCATCGATGAATAGAATGGTACGGCGGTCGTACGTATTCAGGCGCGTCTTGGCCTCGTCAATCACGCGACGCAAGTCCTTTACGGTGCCCGTCACGGCGCTGACCTCGACAAACTCGCTCTTTGTATGGTTGGCGATAATGTGGGCCAGCGTCGTCTTACCCGTACCGGCTGGCCCGTACAGAATCACGCTCGAAAGCACGTCGTGCTCGATCGCGGCACGCAACCATGAGCCCTTACCGACGGCCTTTTGCTGGCCCACATACTCGTCGAGCGAATTGGGGCGCATGCGCACCGCAAGCGGCGCATTCTGAAAGGAACGCTCGCGCGTCGAAGCAGAAAAAAGGTCGTCCATAGCCATCCCGTGCATCAATCAAAATCGTTGTTGACCAACAGTATACCGAAAGGATACGAACTACCGTTCGTTAATATAGGTACGATGCGGAAACTTTAGACCCGGGAACAGCTTGCTCGTCAGCTCACAGAAATAACCGTCCGTCATGCTCGCGATGTAATCCACCACGGCTTGATCCTTGTCGTCCTGCCAGTCATAGGTGCGATCGTAGTAGGAAAGCTGCTGCTCTATGCGCGAAACATGGTGCTTAAAGATGTAAGAGGACTCGTCGCCTTCGTTTACATCCTGCAGGCAACGGTCGTAGAGCTTTTCGAAGGCCTCTCGCAGCTCCGCTTCGGAGTCGCCTTCGATACCGCCCTTGCTATAGATCTTCTCGTAGTTCTCGCGCTTGGCTCGGCGAATTTCCTCAAACAGGTCCTCACTCATCTCGATGCGCGGCTTGCCATAGCTGTGCTCGACGATATCGATGGAAGCGTGCGTGAGAATCCAACTGTTGTAGGCACCGCCCCGGCCATCATCAAAGGCGTCGGGTGACAGCAGGCCCGCCGCAATGGCGTCTTGGCGATCGCGCCCAACGTAGGCAAGGATATCCGAAATGCGAACCACGCAGCCCTCGAGCGTCATGGGACGCAGGTGCTCAATAGCGCCATAGCCCGTGGCGATACAGTCCTCAACCGTCTGATCGAACTGGTCAAAGGAGCCCATGTCCGAGAGCTCAAACACACGCTGCTCGTACTCGCCGTTATGGCATAGCACGCCGTCGAGCGTCTGGAGCGACACGTTGCGGCCGTACAGCGCGTCGAGCACGCGGACCGACTGCACGTTATGGAAAAAATAACGCCCCGTACGCTCATGATAGATATCGTTGAGGAAGCGCTCGCCGGCATGACCGAAAGGCGTGTGTCCCAAGTCGTGGCCCAGGCCAATCGCCTCGATCAGATCGCAATTGAGCCCCAGGGCGCGACCGATATCGCGCGCAATGCGCGAGACAAGCTGCACGTGCAAACCGCGGCGCGACAGATCGTCATTGCTACGGAAGCTGAAGACCTGCGTTTTGCCCGCATAACGGGTGTACGCCGGAAGATGAAGTATCTTTTCGGTATCGCGCATAAACGCCGGACGCATAAGCGTGCCTTTGTCGGCGGCGCGATCAATACGACGAATGACCTGATCGTCGTTGCAACGATACGGGTTGGCATAGCCCGAAGCGCGATCGGCGGCAATGCGCTCGACAAGTTCGGGCGACAACGCCGAGGGAATACGGTCCATGCGCGCCTTAATGACGGCCGTTTCTTGATTAGTTGCCATGGCATGCTCCTTAAGAAGGATGCGCAATCGGTTACAAAGTGCAGCCCACGACCTCGATTATGGCAAAAATCGGCACCAAAAACGGGAGCAATGGCAGGGAGCGCGATTTCGTGATGAGGCAGGAGAGGGCAAGGACCAGGAGCGCGGCGGCAAATGACACGATGCCACCCATAGGGTCGAGCGTGCAAAGCGCGAAGAGTGCCTTAACATCTCCCATGCCGATGCCCGGGGTTTGGCGAAGTCGACGCCAGAGCGACTCAGTCAGCACAAGGGAAAGATACACGATGACAGCAAAACCGGCGTGATCAAGCGCGGTGTTCAAACCGAGGTCGAGCCAAACACCCGCCAACGCCGCCACGGCGCATGCGCCGGCAAGCCCATTGGGAAACCGCCGCTCGCGGGCATCAACCACCGCACCGGTAAAGACGCAGATCCAAAATGGGATGTAGAACATCGTGCACCTCCATGAAAAGCTGCTCAAAAGCAAAAACCACCACAAAGGTGCCTGTCCCCTTTGCGGTGGTTTTGGTGGTGGTTATTTGGCTCCTTGCATGACCTCGTCAAGGGTAACGTTGACGGCGTGCTGCGTCGGCACCCAGTCGACCTTCAGGAACAGCGCGGCCACCGTGATGGGGATATAGCTGAACATAAAGATCGGGAAGGTAAACAGGTTGGTCACCAGGCGCCACTTTTGCGCGCAGTGAATATGCTTGTACTCAAAGATAGTCGTGAGTAGCGCCAGGATAAAGAAGGTCTGGTACATCATGGCGAAGGTCATAATGAGCGAAGCGGCGCACGCCTGCATCTCGACTTCGGTAGCCAAGAAACCATGCGAAAGGCCACCCACAATCAAGAACGTCGCATTAGCGAGCATCGAGATCAGCGATAGCAGCATACCCGGGGCGATCGTCATGAACATGTCGTAGGCGGCAAAGCGATGATAGCGGAACGTCGACTTGACCAGATGCTTACCGTAGGTAAAGAACACCTGGTAAAAGCCCTTGGTCCAGCGCATACGCTGCTTCCAGGATGCCTTGAACGTCACGGGTTGCTCGTCAAAGAACTCCGCCGGCGCATAGCCAATGCGAATACCGTGAATAGCGCAGAACGTAGTGAACTGAATGTCCTCGGTCAGCGTGTGGAACTGCCAACCGTGCATGCCCTCGATAACGCTTGACGAGATAAGGTAACCCGAACCCGAAACAGCGCAGGACGTCTTGCAGATATTACGCGCGTTGTTGAGGAAGCGCGCCTCGCGTAGATACCACGTGGCATTAGCAGCCGAGATCCACGAGCTGCCGAAGTTCTTGGAATTGCGATAGCTCGTGACCACATGGAAGCCCTGGTCAAAGGCATCATTCATCTTGGAAACGTAATCGCGGGAGATAACGTTATCGGCATCGAAGATAAAGTAGCCCTCAAACGTGTCGGGATACTCGTTGAGAATGCGGTCGAAGCCAAAGTCCATGACCCAGCTCTTGCCCTTGCGGGCCAGGTCATTGCGCTCGTAAACAATGGCACCGGCCTCGCGCGCGAGCTGCGCCGTGTTGTCGGTGCAGGCATCGGCGACCACGAAAACCTCGATGAGCTCGGACGGATAATCCTGGTCCTTGATGGAGCGAACGAGGTTGGCGATCACGGCCTCCTCATTATGCGCCGCGATAAAAAAGGCATAGCGATGGAGTTTTTTGGCCTTGGGAGGCGCGACCTCGCCACGAAGAGCGCCAATGACAAAGAAGACCACCTGGTACAGAAAGCAGACCGTGAGCAGCGTGACGACAATCTGGTTGAAGATCACGATGGGTGTGTTGGTTTGTAAAAAGGCGAGCATGCAGGCTCCCAGCAACGTGTAACGTAAACAATCGTATATCTTACCGCAGGCTTACCGAGTTCAAGAAACCACCTAATACTGGCTAGGCTTCGAGAAGACCGAGCTGCGGAACGATGTCGTCGCCGGCGGCAGTGCGACCAAGCGAACGCGGGGCCAGATCGTCCAGAACCGCGGCAAGATCCCACGGCAGCTCATCACGGCACTCAATGCGCTTCCCCGTTACGGGATGATCGAACGCAACGCGCCAAGAATGCAGGAACTGCCTGGTCAGGCCCTGATCGGCACGCGCATCGCACTTGCCGTAGAGCGGATCGCCCACGCAGGCGTGGTTGATATGGCGCATATGCACGCGAATCTGATGTGTGCGGCCCGTAAACAGGTGGCACTCAACGAGCGTATAGCCGTCGTCAAAACGCGTGGAATCAAAGCGCTCGAGGACCTTAAAGGTCGTAATGGCCTGACGGGCAAAGGGGTCATCCGAAACCGCCATCTTCACGCGGTCGCGCGTGGAACGGGCAATACCGGTGTTGATAGTGCCCTCGTCCATGGCGATGTGACCGTGAACGAGCGTGATATAGCGACGGTCGAGCGTGCGCGTGCGGATGAGATTCTGAAGCGCGCGCTGGGTGTCGTCGTCTTTTGCCGCGAGCATAAGGCCCGAGGTATCGCGATCCAGGCGATGCACGATGCCGGGGCGGTCCTCACCCTGCACAGTACCAAGATGATCGATGCCGCAGTGGTAGACCAGAGCGTTCGCAAGGGTGCCGCTCTCGTGGCCATGGGCGGGATGGCACACCAGGCCCCGCTGCTTGGAGAGCACGATAAGGTAGTCGTCCTCGTAGCGGATATCGAGGGGAATGGCCTCGGGAATCACGTCGGTCGGGTCGTGCGGCTCGGGCAAGTCGACCGAGATGCGATCGCCGGCGCGTACGGCGTACTTTTTAGAGAGACAAGTCTCACCGTTGACGGCAACGGCGCCTCCCTCGATCAGATGCGCGCAGGCAGAGCGCGTGGGACAGCCATCGTTGGCGCCCAAATAGGCGTCAAGACGCTGACCAGCGGAATCGTCAGCAACAAAAATATGGATGTCGGCCATTAACGCTCATTCCTTTCGCGAATCTTGCGGGCACGCTCCCTACGCTGCTTGGCTTTGCGCTTAGCGCGGGCCTCATCACGGGCATTGAGCTCGGCAGTCGCATCAACCTCGCGGGCCGCGGGACTCAAGAACATGTAGCCGAAGAGGGCGAGCACAACGCCCACGGTAATGCCGATATCGGCCACATTGAAGACGGGAAAGTCGATGAAGGTGGTGGCAATAAAATCGGTCACAAAGCCAAAGGCCAAACGATCGATAGCGTTGCCGATAGCACCGCCCGCGACCATAGCCATGCCCACAACCTCCAAGCGAGCAAGCTGGGGCGCGCGAAGCAAGTACACGGCAATGGCGACAATGACCGCAAGCGCCAGCAAAGCAAACGCAACGCCATGCCCCTCGCCAATGCTAAAGGCAGCACCGATATTGCGGACAAACAGGAAGTCGATCACACCGGGGATAACAGTCACATGCAAAGCGTCGCCCACGGCACGAACCGCAAGCTTGGTCAGCTGATCAAAAAGCAGCACAACCAGCACCACCCCACCAGCAACACCTAACCGCCAGCGCAAAGGCGGCGTCATATCCCCAGCACGACCCAAAGAAATCCCCTACCCTCAAGAACATCGAATTCCGTTTAACACAAGTAAACATCTTATATTGCCACAAGCAGAGCGCACGACATATCCACCAACGCAAGCGAAATAACCAGCTAAAAAAACGAAAGCGGCATTCCGAAAAACAGAATGCCGCTTGGACGTGACAAAAGTTGACGTTGGGTGTTCCTATAGTTTTGTCAACCGTCGGGGCTACTCCCGGTAGGGCACCCGGTCGCGCATCACGGCGTATATCGCCCTGAGCCGCTTCCTCGCGACGGCCTTGAGCGCCCGCCCGTGCCCCATGCCCCGTGCCCTGCAGGCCCGGTAGTACTCGCCGTAGCGCCCCGAGGACCTCACCAGGCTGTTGCACGAGAAGATCAGCAGGGACTTGAGCCTCGCGTCGCCGCGCCTGGACGCCCTGACCGACCTCACCGACGTGCCGGAGCTCCTCACCCTCGGGGCTATGCCGCAGTACGAGGCCAGGTGGTCGTGGTCCGGGAACCTCCCGATGTCGACCGACACCGCGAGCTGCGCCGCGGTCCTCGGGCCGATGCCGGGCACGGTGAGCAGGCACGCGTAGGTCTCGTCGCCCTCGAGCAGCGCCGCCGTCTCGGCCTCGAGGGCCCCGGCCTCGTCGAGGGCCTCCAATATTCGGGCGGCCAGGAACCTGACCTGCCTGTTCTCGGCCTCGACGAGCGCCGGCGGGGGCGCGGTGGAGGCGGCCGCGGCCTCCCCGGCGACCTCGGCCCGCGGGCCCTCGGCCCCGGAGCGGGCGATCCCCCACGCCCCGCCGAACCCGGCGAGCAGCTCCAGCCACCGCCAGTCCGACAGGTCGACCGC
>URGG01000029.1 GCA_900547345.1 uncultured Collinsella sp.
CTGAATGCTCGGGTTCATCGTCGGACCGCCGTCGACGATCTGATCGACGTTCAAATCGCGGAAGATGTTCGCCAGCCCTTCGCCCAGCGCGACGGCCACGATGCCGTATTCCTTCGGCTCCGCCTGCTTTGCCGCCTCCGCCTCGGCCTTCTTCGCCTCGCGCTCGCGCGCCTCGGCAAGCAGCTGCTCCCACAGGACAGCGTCGTGCAGCTGCCAGCCCTCAAAGCCCCAGCGCTCGCGTGCGGCGCCCGGGGCGCGGTCGGTCAGAATGTTCACGGCCTCCAGCAGCAGACCGCCGCCGGCGCACGAGGCATCGATCAGCGTGGGAAGGGCTTCGTTTTCGTAATCGTCGGCCGTCAGCTCGCGCTCGCATAGTGCGGTCCAGCCGACCTGCGCCAGCACCAGGGCGGCGTAGTCGGGGCGCAACACGTGTGCGCCCTCGCCGGCACGAGTCGCAGCGGGCGGCAGACGCTTGAACAGCGGGTCGCCCGAAAGGTCCAGGCTGATGCTCGCGCGGCGCTGACGCAGCGAAAGCAACAGGTGAACATCGGGGTCGGCGGCATCGACGTCGGCGCGACGGCCCGTGGTCTCGGCCAGACGGTCGCACAGCGCGTCTTTGGCGCGCAGGGCCGAGAAGCGCGTGTTGCGCAGCTGCTCGGTCACGCCGCGGGCGGTGATGGCGATGGTGGCGCCGGGGCGGATGATGGTCTCCCAGGCGATGTCGTAAACGCTATCGTACAGTTCATCGGCATCCTGCGCCTCAAAGCGCCCGAGTACCACGAACACACGGCTCGCCAGGCGCGACCACAGACAGGCGCGGTAGCCTTCTTCGAGCTCGCCCTCAAATGTAGCGCGGCCCTTCAGCCGGCGAACATGCGAAAGCCCGAGGCGTTTAAGCTCATCGGCGAGTGCGGACTCAAAGCCCTCGGGGCAGCTTGCGTAAAATTCCATGGGTGACCTCTCTGGTTGCGTCGCTCCATTATATGATGGATACTTCGTTTACTCTCGCCCCCGAAAGGAACCCATATGATTGATGCGTGCCCCGATTCCGCCGTGCTCTTTTTTGACGTGGACGGCACGCTGACGTCGTTCGATCCCGACAACATGACCGACAAGGACTTTTCGGCGGTTCACCCCTCGCAGGCGGTCGTCGAGGCGTTTCATCGTCTGCGCGACGCGGGACACCATGCATTTATCTGCACGGGTCGTCCCTTGTGGCTGATTGCCGATGGCCTGCGCGCGCTGAACCCGGCGGGTGTCGTTGCCATGGCGGGAGCGACGCTCGAGGTCGAGGGCCGCGTGGTGCATGAGGACTGCTTTGACGAGGACGTTATTGAGGAGCTTGCGCGCCGTATGGCCGCGGCAGGGATTGAGGCCTTTTTCGAGACCAACGTGGCTACTTTTGCCCTGGAACCCGCGGGTGTTGAGCAGTCGTCTCTGATCGGCACTTCTGTGGTGCACAGCACCGAGGAAATGCGCGTCGACGGCAGTCTGCGCGTGGGCAAGGTATGCCTCAGTGTGCCCAGTTTGGCTCGCGTGGCCAACGATGACGGCTTTATCGATCGCGAGTTTGAGCTGTGCAACACCGGTGGCCAGAATCGCGAGCTGAGCCCCAAGGGCATTGACAAGGGCGTGGGCGTGGCGCGAGCGCTGGAATACCTGGGTCGCACCGGCAACGCGCGCACCTTTGGCTTTGGCGATTCCGGCAACGATCTGGGTATGCTCGCCGCTGTCGAGACGGCCGTGGCCATGGGCAACGCTATGCCCGAGGTCAAGGCGCTCGCCGACTACGTGACTGATGATGTCGCACACGACGGCACCGTCACAGCGATGCGGCATTTCGGCCTCATCTAATGAATCCCACGTTCTGACGTTTGCTCAAACTGCGACTCTTTGCTTTTGCATGCTCAATCGATTTATCAATCCAAACACTGAGGTGTTTATACCGTTCGCCGAGAAGATAAAAAACCGCAGCTCACGCCTTGATAAACGTAGGTAAAGTGTTTAGCAGTTTAACGCCCATGTGCAAGCGAAAGGAATCAGGCAGATGGCAATCAAGGTGTTCGCTGACGGTGCAAACCTCGAGGGCATGCTCGACATGTACGAGAACGGCAACGTTCAGGGTTTCACGACCAACCCGTCCCTTATGAAGAAGGGCGGCGTGACGGATTACCGCGCGTTTGCCAAGGAGGTCCTGGCCCACATCACCGATGTGTCCGTCTCGTTTGAGGTCTTTGCCGACGACGTCGAGACCATGGAGGTCGAGGCGCGCGAGATCGCTACCTGGGCCGAGAACGTCTACGTCAAGATTCCGTGCGTGACCACCAAGGGCGAGTCCACCGCCGAGCTGGTGCGCAAGCTTTCGGCCGACGGCATCAAGGTCAACGTCACCACCATCTTTACGCCTACGCAGGTTGATGAGATGGTCGAGGCCGTCGACGCCGAGACGCCGTCCATCATCTCGCTCTTTGCCGGCCGCATCGCCGATACCGGCGTCGACCCCATTCCGTTTATGACGGAGTCGGTCAAGAAGGCCGCCGCAAAGCCCAACTGCGAGGTCCTGTGGGCGTCCACGCGCGAGCTCATCAACATTTATCAGGCCGAGGCCTGCGGTTGCCAGATCATCACGGTACCCAACAGCATCCTGGCCAAGCGCAAGAACATCGGTCGCGACCCGTACGAGGTCTCGCTCGATACCGTGCGCGGTTTTGCCAAGGATATCGCGGCGCTCGGTTTCCATATCCTGCCGTAGCGCGAACACCGACTGTACCGTGGGCTGTTCGCCCCGGCCTTTCCTTTCCCTATCGCTCACGCGCTCCGCGAGGGTCGCGCTAGGCAAAGGAAAGGCCGGGGCTGCCGGCACGAGCTTGCCAGCAAGTTGGCGATTGGCTTCCATATCCTGCCGTGAGCAAAGGTACCCCCGCCTGCGCCGTGCAAAATTGAGAGTATTCAGCAAGGTAAAGGTCTTTATCAGTTGACCGAAGCATGGAACGGCCCCCGTTTTGGCTCTGACGACGCTAAAACGGGGGCTGTTTTTTGCTTTTTCGTCTCTGAGGGGCATCCGGAACGGTGGAATTTGCAGAATACTCGCGATTTTGCACATCGCTACAGGGGGTACCTTTGCTTTGGCGGTTTACTTGCCCTGCACCATGGTGAGCGAGATCTTCTTGCGGTCGCGATCGACCTTTTCGACCCACACCTTGACCGTGTCACCGACGCGCACGACGTCGCTGGGGTGCTTGACAAAGCGGTTGGCCAGCTTAGAGATATGTACGAGGCCGTCCTGGTGCACTCCCACGTCGACGAAGGCGCCAAAGTCGACGACGTTGCGCACCGTGCCCTTGAGCTCCATGCCGGGTTCCAGGTCGTCGATGGAAAGTGCCGAGCGGCTAAAGACCACCTCGGGCGCGTCGTCGCGCGGGTCGCGGCCGGGCTTCTTGAGCTCGTTGACGATGTCGATGAGCGTGAGGGTGCCGCAGTTCAGGTCACTTGCCAGCGCCGAGATACTGCCCAGACGGCGCTCGATGTCGGGCACGCCGCCGCGGCTGAGCTCGCTGGCTTTAACGCCGGCGCGTTCCAGGACGGACGTGGCCACCTCGTAGCTCTCGGGGTGGACGCTCGTCGCGTCGAGCGGGTTCTTGCCGCCGCTGATGCGCAGGAAGCCCGCGGCGTTGAGGTATGCCTTGGGTCCTAGTTTGGGGACCTTCTTAAGCTGGCGGCGATCGGTAAAGGCACCGTTTTCCTCGCGGTAGGCCACGATGTTTTTGGCCACGCTCGGCGTGATGCCCGATACGTATCCCAGCAGGCTTGCGCTCGCGGTATTCACGTCGACGCCCACGTGGTTGACGACGTCCTCCACCACATGGCCCAGGGTGCGCGAAAGCTCGGCCTGGTCAAGGTCGTGCTGGTACTGGCCAACGCCGATGGACTGGGGCGGGATCTTGACGAGCTCTGCCAGCGGGTCCTGTAGACGGCGGCCCAGGCTCATGGCGCCACGCACGGTGACGTCCAGATCGGGATACTCCTGGCTGGCGAGCTCGGAGGCGGAGTACACCGATGCGCCGGCCTCGTTGACGATGGTGTATCGCAGCTCAGGCGCCTGCTCGGCGATGAACTCCGAGACGACTTCCTCGGTCTCGCGGCTGGCGGTGCCGTTGCCGATGACGATGGTGTTGACGCTGTCCTTTTTGACGAGGCGGGCGAGCTCGCGCTTGGTGCCGGCGACGTCGTGGCGCGGCTTGGTGGGATAGACCACGCCGTGGTCGAGCAGCTTGCCGGTCTCGTCCATGACGGCGACCTTGCAGCCGGTGCGGTAGCCCGGATCGAGCGCGAGCACGCGGGCGCCGCGCACGGGGCGTGCCGAGAGCAGGCCCTCGAGATTCTTGGCAAAGACATTGATGGCCTCGGTCTGCGCACGGACGGTGAGTTTGGCGCGGGCCTCGCGCTCCAGCGAGGGGGCCATGAGGCGCTTGTAGCCGTCGGCGATGGCGGCGTCAAAGACGGGCGCGAAGACGCCCTGGCGTCGGGGCCAACGGCTGCCGAGGCGTGCCGTGGCGGCGGCGCCGTCGACGTTCACGCGCACGCGGAGCTTGCCCTCGCGCTCACCGCGGTCGATAGCCAGCACGCGGTGGTTGGGTATACGGCGCAGCGGCTCATCATAGCTGTAGTACGGCTCGTAGGGGGTCTTCTCGGTGGGGTCGGTGGCCTCGACGACGATGTCTGCGGTGTTTTGCGTAAAGGCACGCAGGTCGGCGACGTTCTCGGGGTCCTCGGCCACCGTCTCGGCCACGATGTCCGCCGCGCCGGCGAGCGCCTTCTCGGGCGTGTCGAAGCCGGCTTCCTCGTTGACGTATGCCGCGGCGGCGTCGAGCGCGCTGCCCTTGGCCGAGGCCTGCATGATGACCATGTTGGCAAGTGGCTCCAGGCCTGCCTCGCGGGCCTTCTGTGCGCGGGTCATGCGCTTTTTGCGGTAGGGCTTGTAGAGGTCCTCGACACGCTGGAGCTGCGTGGCCTCGCGAATTTGCTGTTCGAGCTCGGGCGTAAGTTTGCCCTGGGCGTCGATGAGCAGAATGACGTCCTCTTTGCGCTGTTCAAGATTGCGCAGGTAGGACAGGCGCTCGTCGAGCGCGCGCAGGGCGACGTCGTCCATGCCACCCGTGGCTTCCTTGCGGTAGCGCGAGATAAAGGGGATGGTGTTGCCCTCGTCGATGAGCTTGACGGCTGCCTCGACGTTGGCGGCCTTAAGGTTGAGCTCGCGGGCGAGCTGGGCGATAAGATCCATGGGACTCCTTGCGTTTAAGGTGCGTTTGCAGCACAGGGCTACCAAGGATACCACCCGTCCCAAAAGACTGTTTTGGGGCCGCGCCATGAAAACGGCCTATCTACTACGTTTGAACCGTATTGGTCGACCATCCCCCGGTTTTCCGAAAATATGCAACCCGTCTACCTGCGGTTTTTATTTCGAGAAATTTGGCATGGTTGAGGGCGATCGGCTAAACGTAGTAGATAGGCGCGTTTCGTGGCGAACGAATCAAGCCGAGGTGCAAAATAGCCCCCCGCTCCAGAAAAATCGTCGGCAAGGTAGCAAAATGCCCCGCGGGCAGGAGGCTGCTCGCGGGGCAAAGAAGAGGGGCTTGTTGGTGACGGACCGAAGGGTTCGGCATGGGGCTTCTGCCGCGGTCGCTCTTAAGGCATTACAGCTCGACGAGCTGACCGGTCTCGGCGGCCTCCTTGATAGCGTTGAGAAGCGTGAGCGTCTTAACGTTGTCGGCGGGGGTCACGACGGGCTCGACCTCGCGGCGGACAACCTTCACAAAGTGCTTGAGCTGCATCTTGTGCGGCAGTGCCGGGTCGACGGCCGGAATCTCCATCTGCAGCGGCTTGTGCCAGTTAGAGGCGCCGTCGTAGGAGAACTGGTGCAGGCGGGGCAGCGACAGGGCGCCCTTAGTGCCGCCGATAAAGTAGGCGTCGGCGTCGAAGGGGCGGTACTGCGGATCCTCGCGGGCGGTGGCCTCCCAGTTCCAGGGGCTGGCGGTGGCGTCGGAGATGGTCATGCTTGCGAGCGCGCCATCGGCAAAACGGACGTTGACCACGGCGGAGTCCTCGGTCTCAAAACCGCGGGCGGCGCTGGACTGCATACCCTGGACGGCAACAGGCTCGCCCAGCAGATAGCGGAGCAGGTCGACGTCGTGAACCAGGTTGACCAGGATCGGGCCGGCACCCTTCTTGCGGCGCCACTCGACATCGAAATACTCGTCATTCTTATAGATCATGTAGTGGAAGCTCGACACGGTGAGCTTGCCCAGCTCGCCGGACTCGATGATCTCCTTGGCCTTGTTGACGAAGGGGTTGTGGCGACGGTGCTGACCTACGAGCACGGGCACGCCGGCGGTCTCGGCCTCGGCGGCGAAGGCCTGGGCATCCTCGAGATCGTTGGAGATCGGCTTTTCGATCAACGGCACGATATTGCGCTTCACAGCCTCGCGGGCAACGCCCAGGTGCAAGTCGTTGGGGGTGGCGATAATGACGGCCTCGGGTTTGACCTCGTCCATCATCTGGGCGGGATCGGTGTAAAACGGCACGCCGGCGGCCTCGGCCGTGGCGCGAGCGCCCTCAAAGGCGTCGGCGATGGCGACGAGTTCGGCCTCGGGTTCCTCGGTGACAAAGCGGATGTGGTTGCGGCCCATGGCGCCGGCGCCGATAACGGCAATGCGGACGGGGTTGAGCTCAGACATTTCGACTCCTTAATACTGGTGACCGGTGGGATGCGACAAAGGGGCTGTCCCTTTGTCGCATCGGTAAAACTAGGCGGACTTCTTCTTGCTGTCGGAGACCATCATGTAGACGGTGAGCACGACGGCGATGGCGGCGATCACAATGGCGCCGTAGAAGGACTGCTGGTAGGCGGCGCTGCCGGCCTCGGCGTGATACAGCACGGCGGTGATGGGCTGGCTGATCCAGGTGGAAGCGGCATAACCCAAAAACATGATGCCGTAGTTGACGCCGATGTTGCTGGTGCCAAAGGCGCCACCGGTGAGCGGCGGGTAGATGACGAGCAGAGCGCCAAAGCTAAAGCCGAGCAGGGCGAGCGCCACAAAGAACATGCTCTGCGTAAAGCTCATCGACATGATGACGAGTGCGACGATGGTGACGACAAGGCTGATGAGCAGCGACTTATAGGCGCCGAGCTTGTCGATGATCTGGCCAAAGGACAGACGGCCGACCAGGTTGGCGCAGGTGTTGACGGAGACGACCACGCCGCCGAGGGCGACGGCCGCGGCGCTCGTGGGATCGGCGAAGAGCTGGACGGCGGCGATGGAGGCAACCTTGCCCACGAGCAGGGTGCCCGCGGTGGCGGCAAAGGCGAAGGTGACGATGAGGACCCAGAAGCGCGGGGTCTTGACCATCTCGCCCGGGGTGAGGTCGCCGAAGGTGCCGGCATGTGCGCCACCCTTGGGGGCCTCGAAGCCCTCGGGCAGCCAGCCGGCCTCGGGGGCCTTCAGGAACAGGGCGGAGGCGGCGATTGTCACAAAGAAAATGACGCCGAGCGCCTTAAGGGCGCCAAAGATGCCCAGGCTCGGGATGAGCAGCGAGGCGAGCACCGGGGACAGCACGGCGGGGCCGGCGGTCGAAGCGGCCAGGGTGATGCCGGAGGCGAGACCCTTCTTGTCGATGAACCACTTTTGGCCGGTGGTGAGCGCCGGGTTGTAGCCCAGGCCGTTGCCGATGGCGGCGACGAGCGAGAACCACAGGTAGAACTGCCACGGCTCGGTGACGGTACCGGACATGAACCAGCCCAGGCCGTAGCACACGGCGGCGGCGATCACGACGTTGCGCGGGCCGATCTTATCGGAGATGCGGCCGGCGAAGATGCCCGTCACGGCCATGATGGTCTGAAAGACCGGGAAGGCCCAGGTAAGAGCGCTGGACCACTCGGGGTAGACGGCGAGCAGGTTCTTGCTCACGACGGAATACAGCGCGATGGAGCTGATGAAGAACATGGTGACGCACGCGGCGGAAAGCACGACGGCGCGACCCTTGTTGGAGTTGGTGGAAGCCATTGGACTCTTTCTAATCGATACGGGGGAGGAACAGGCGTGTCTGCGGGTCCTCCCTGTCGGGTTGGTTTACTGGTCAGTCGGCTTGGCGACGCCGGACTCATCGGACCAGAGCTCGACACCCTTGTTCTTAAGGTAGTTGTCGGCATAGGCGCGACGGCCGCCGGGCTTGGCGGTGAGGTCGCCCATCATGTTGGAGAAGCCGCCGTCGACCTTGATGGCGTCGCCGGTGGTAAAGTCCGAGCGCTTGGACGCCAGGAACATGACGGCGTTGGCGATATCGCTGACCTCGCCGATGCGGCGCGTGGCGATCAGGCGGCTGCGGCTCTTCTCGACCTCGGGGTCGGCGTAGAAGTTGGCCGACATCGGGGTCTTAACGAAGCAAGGCTCGACGCAGTTGGAGCGGACGCCGTAGGGGCCCCATTCGGCAGCCAGCATCTTGGACATCATGTTGACGCCCGCCTTGGTGGAGCTGTACACGCCCGAGAACGTCTCGGGGGAGTGGCTGGCAACGGTCGAGATGTGCACTAGGCGGCCCTGGCCGGCCTTGATCATCTCGCGACCAAAGCGCTGCGAGGTGATGAAGTAGCCGGTGAGATTGACGTTGAGCACCTGCTCCCAGTCGCTCAGCGGCAGGTCTTCCATGGCGGCGAAGCGCAGGATGCCGGCGGTGTTGACGAGAACGTCGACGCGGCCGAAGTCGGCGATGGTGGCATCGACGGCGGCCTGAACCTCGGCCTCGTCGGTGGCGTTCATCTTGTAACCCTCGGCGTGGATGCCAAACTCGGCGGCGAGGTCGGCGGCTGCGGCCTTGACCTTCTCTTCGTCCAGGTCGAGCAGAACGACGTTGGCGCCATTGCGGGCGAACTCGCGGCAAATCTCGACGCCCATACCGCCGAGCGCGCCAGTCACGGCGCAGACATCGCCCTCGAGCTTAAGCCAGTTGCTCATAGCAACTTCCCTTCTTGTCTTCTTGTGCCTCCCTGTGGGTCGCTCCCATTAACCGACCCACGTGGTTTTCGCTGGTTATCGTATGCTTTGCATTTGCGCAGGTGAATTGCATATTTGTTAGAATGGCGTTAACCGTAGGTTTATAGCTTGCAAGACGATGCGCCTTTAATTGAGTGTGTGACCTGCCAAAACAACCCCCTTCGGCAGTTCATTGCCATGCGTCTGGAAACAGGAGATTGACGTGTACGATCGACGACTCGAGGCCATATCGGCCGCCGCGGAGCTGGGAAGCTTCTCGCGCGCGGCGGCAAAATTGCGCGTGTCGACTCCGGCGCTCGTCAAGCAGGTGTCGGGCTTCGAGGCCGAGTTCGGCATCACACTGTTCGAACGCTCGCACTCGGGCGTCAAGGTGACGCCGGCCGGCGCACTGCTGGTGGACGACGCGCGCTCGATCATGCGGCAGTCCGAGGACGCGCTGCGCCGCGCCCGACGCGCGGCGGGCGAGGGCGGTGCCGTGCGTCTGGGTGTGTCGATGATGTGCCCGGGGCGCCAAACGCTGTCGATGTGGTCGGGCATTCACGATCTGGAACCGTCGCTGCGATTTGAGATCGTGCCGGTAAGCGACCTCTACGACGAGTGCGAGACCGTCATGCGCAGCTTGGGCCGCGAGGTCGATGTGGTGCAGTCGAGCTTTTCGACCCCACGCTGGGGCGACGCATGCCAAAGGCTCCGCATCGTCAACGTGCCGTTTTATATCGACGTGCCGCGCACGAGCCCGCTTGCGCGCAAGACGCGTATCACGGTTGCTGACCTGGAGGGCATGCGCCTGCGCGTGCTCCGTCACGGCAACGACGCTATGGACAGTCTGCGTATCGATCTTTTGGCAGACGGCGGCGTAGACGTGATCGACGTGGACAGCTTTGACTTTGCGCTCTTTAACGAAGCCGAGGAAAAGGGCGACGCGGTGCTCACCTGCGGCGTATGGTCGGGGGTACACCCGGCCTTTGTGGGCGTGCCGTTTCTATGCGGGCGAGAGGTGCCGGTCTTTTTGCACTATCCGCTCGAGCCCACCCTCCAAGTCCAAAAATTCGTCAACGCCATGGCCCAACTCCTCAAATAGCTATCGTGTCGATAATTCTTTAATTCCCGTCCTAGAAAAATCATCTGGTAGAGTTGACCCCGCATGATTTACAAGACGCTATGCGCCACCTGCGCTTTTGCCATTTGAGGGAGTGAACTTATGAATACTTCTGTTGCCAAGAAGGCCAGCCAGGCGGTGCGCCTGCTCATGATGGTGCTCACGGCAGTTCTCATCTTCTTCTTCATCAATGTCATGCTGCTCGTCTCCGATATTCAGGGCACGGCGCGCGTGGTCAACTATGCCGGTCTGGTGCGCGGTACCACGCAGCGAATCGTTAAGCTCGAGGACGCGGGCCAGCCTCAAGATGACCTGCTCAAAGCCGTGGATTCATACATCAACGGTTTGCGTTACGGAAGTGACGACCTCAACCTCGTCCGTCTCGACGACGACGAGTATCAGGCAAAGATGACCGAGCTTGCAAACTATTTTGATGAGCTTTGCGCCGAGATCATCCGCGTGCGCGAAGTCGGCTATGAGAACACCGACATCATCGACATGAGCGAGGAGTTCTTTGGCATTTGCGACGATGCTACGCGACTCGCAGAGGACTATTCTCAGGAGAAGGCGTCGGCGCTCAACTATCTCGAGGGTCTGGTGATCATCGACATCATGGGCTTGGTGGCGACCTTTGCGGTCGAACTTGTTCGCGCGGTGCGAACTGCCGCACTCAATCGCGAGCTGCAGAACAAAGTCTATCTCGACGAAGCCACGGGACTGCCCAACAAGAACAAGTGCGAGGAGATCTTGGGGCAGGAGCAGCCTGTCTCCGCGGAGGCGCCCGTTGCGGTGTGCGTCTTCGACCTTAACAATCTGCATACGGTCAATAACAGCTTTGGCCACGAGAAGGGCGACGAATACATCCGTTCTTTTGCCCAGCAGCTGGGGCGCGTGGCGTCCGAGACCTGCTTTGTGGGTCGCGACGGCGGCGATGAGTTTATCGCGGTGCTGCGGGATACCGATCGAGCTGCCGTGGAGTCCTGTCTCGCTCGGGTTCGTGCGAACGTGAACGAGTATTCCGAGGCTCACCCCGACATGCCCATCAGCTATGCGGTGGGCTACGCGCTTTCCAGCGATTTTGATGAACCGCCTACGATGCGCGAGCTCTTTTCCCAGGCCGACAAAAACATGTACACCGACAAGAACCGTGTAAAGACAGTCGAGGCGGCCAGGCCGCAACACGAGGAACGGTAAGCTTGTAACGGAGGGCATAGAAAAGCCTCCGCAGCTCGTGTGGCTGCGGAGGCTTTATTCGTTGCGGCGCATTGTGTTTGGGTCGTTAAGATGAGTCGATTTGCCCCGAAAGAGGAGGGTATTGACCTTAGGGTCATGCCCGACGAATGAGCGGCAAATCGGCCATCTCGGCGGGCCGAACTACTCCAGCTCAAACGCTCCGGTGTAGAGCTGGTAGTAATACCCGCGCTTGGCGATCAGCTCGTCGTGGTTACCGCGCTCGATAATGCGGCCGTGGTCCAGGCAGATGATCGCGTCGGAGTTGCGCACGGTGGACAGGCGGTGCGCGATGACAAACGTCGTGCGGCCCTCCATGAGCTTGTCCATGCCCGCTTGCACGATAGCCTCGGTGCGGGTGTCAATGCTCGATGTGGCCTCGTCCAGAATCATCGCCGGCGGATCGGCGACGGCGGCGCGCGCAATCGAAATCAGCTGGCGCTGGCCCTGCGACAGCTGTGCTCCGTTGCCGGTGAGCATCGTGTCGTAGCCGTCGGGCAGGCGGGTGATAAAGTCGTCGGCGCCCGCGAGCTTGGCCGCCGCGATGCACTCCTCGTCGGTCGCATCCAGGTTGCCGTAGCGGATGTTATCCATCACGGTGCCGGTGAACAGGTTCACGTCCTGCAGCACGACGCCCAGCGAGCGGCGCAGATCGGCCTTGCGGATCTTGTTGACGTTGATGCCGTCGTAGCGAATCTTGCCGTCGGCGATGTCGTAGAAGCGGTTGATGAGGTTGGTGATGGTCGTCTTACCGGCACCGGTGGCGCCGACAAACGCGACCTTCTGGCCCGGCTTGGCAAACACGGACACGCCGTGCAGCACCTCGTGGTCGGGCGTGTAGCCAAAGTCGACGTTGTCCATGACCAGGTCGCCGCGCAGCGGCACGTACTCGATCTCGCCGGTTGCGCGGTGCGGATGTTTCCACGCCCACATGCCGGTGTGGTGGTCGGCCTCCTCGAGCTGCCAGGTATCGGGGTTCACCTGCGCGTTGACGAGCGTCACGTAGCCTTCGTCGGTCTCGGGCTTCTCGTCGATGAGCTCAAAGATACGGTCGGCGCCGGCGAGGCCCATGACCACGGCGTTGATCTGCTGCGAGATCTGGCCGATCTGTCCGCAGAACTGCTTGGTCATGTTGAGGAACGGCACCACGACGGCGATGGACAGCGCCATACCCGAGATGCTCAGGTTGGGCACGCCCAGCGCCAGGAAAATGCCGCCGGCAAGGGCCACCAACACGTAGAGCAGGTTGCCCAGGTTCATAAGGATAGGCATGAGGATGTTGGCGTACATGTTGGCCTTCTGCGAGACCTCGAAGAGCTTTTCGTTGCGCTCGTCAAAATCGGCCTCGGCGGCAGACTCGTGGCAGAATGCCTTGACGACCTTCTGGCCGTTCATGACTTCCTCGATATGGCCCTCGACCACGCCGAGCTCGGACTGCTGCGCAATAAAGAAACGCGCGGAGTTGGAGCCGAGCAGCTTGGTCATAAAGGTCATAAAGACGACGCCGGCCACAATGACCAGGCACATCCACACGCTGTAGTACAGCATGATAAAGAATACCGTGACGATGACGATGGTCGTCATGAGCAGGTTGGGCAGCGACTGGCTGATCATCTGGCGCAGCGTGTCGATGTCGTTGGTGTAGTGGCTCATGATGTCGCCGCGCTGGTGCGTGTCGAAGTAGCGAATCGGCAGGTCCTGCATACGGTTGAACATCTTCTCGCGCAGCTTCTCGAGCGAGCCCTGCGTGACGATGGCCATGGCGCGGTTCCAGAAGAGCGAAGACAGGATGCCGATGCCGTAGATGCAGGCGAGGGTGGTCACGAGCTGTGCGATCTTGGGCTGCGCGGTCGTCCAATCGCCCGACTGCCACGATTCGCTAATAATCTGCAGGGCGCTCTGAAGGAAGGTCGCGCCGATGGAGTTGATGATGGCGCAGAGTACCACGCCGACGACGACGAGGGGCAAAAGCACGGGGTAGAAGCCAAAGAGCGTCTTGATGAGGCGCGACATGGTGCCACCCTTGCGGTTGAGTGCGCGCTCGGCGGTCGTTGCCTTACTCATGTGCCTCGCCTCCTTCCTGGGTCTGAGCTTGCGTTGCGGATGCCTCGGTGTCGGCTTCGACGGCCTCTTCGCCCTCGGCAGACATCTTGTTCTGCGAGGTAAAGGTCTCGCGGTAGATCTCGCTCGTCTTGAGCAGCTCATCGTGGTTGCCGATCTGCGCGATGCGGCCGCCCTCCATGACGATGATGCGGTCCGCGTCCTGCACGGAGCTGATGCGCTGGGCAATGATGAGCTTGGTCGTGTTGGGCAGATAGCTTGCCAGGCCTGCGCGAATCTTGGCGTCGGTCTTGGTGTCGACGGCGCTGGTGGAGTCGTCCAGGATCAAGATCTTGGGGCGACGCAGCAGGGCACGCGCAATGCACAGGCGCTGCTTCTGACCGCCGGAAACATTGGAGCCGCCCTGTTCGATCCAGGTGTCATAGCCCTTGGGGAAGCCATCGACAAACTCGTCGGCACAGGCCAGATGCGCGGCCTCGCAGACCTCTTCGTCGGTGGCGTTCGGGTCGCCCCAACGCAGATTCTCGGCGATGGTGCCGCTAAACAGCACGTTTTTCTGTAGCACCATGGCGACCTGGTGGCGCAGGGCGTCCAAGTCGTAGTCGCGCACATCCACGCCGCCTACGCGCACGGTGCCTTCGGTGGCGTCGTACAGGCGGGCGATGAGGTTTACAAGCGTGGACTTGGCCGAGCCGGTGCCGCCGATGATGCCGATGGTCTCGCCGCTCTTAATGTGCAGGTCGATATCGTCGAGCGCCTGGCGCTTCGCATGCGCGGAATACTTAAAGCTCACGTGGTCAAAGTCGATGGAGCCATCGGCGACCTCGAGCACGGGCTCGGCGGGATCGGCGATCGTGGGCTCGGCGGCCAGCACCTCGGTGATGCGGTGCGCCGATTCGTCGGCCATGGTCACCATGACAAAGATCATCGACAGCTGCATCAGACTCATGAGGATCTGGAAGCCATAGGTAAAGATCGAGGAGAGCTGGCCCACATCGAACAGCGTGCCCTGGCTCGTGATGATGAGCTTGGAGCCCAGGTAGATGATGACGACAAACGCGCCGTTGACGCAGATGTTCATCATGGGGTTGTTAAAGGCCAGCAGTTTCTCGGCGCGGGTGAAGTCCATCTGGACGTCGCGCGCGGCGGTCGCGAACTTCTCCTTCTCAAAGTCTTCGCGCACATAGCTCTTGACCACGCGCATGCCGGTGACGTTTTCCTCGACAGACTCGTTAAGTGCGTCGTACTTGTGGAACACGCGCGAGAAGATGGGGCGCACCTTAAAGATGATAAAGAACAGTCCAAAGCCCAGCAGCGGAATGATGACCAGGTAGACCATGGCGACGCTGCCGCCCATGATAAACGCCATGGTAAAGGCGAAGATCAATACCAGCGGTGCGCGCACGGCGATACGGATGATCATCATAAAGGCCTGCTGCACGTTGTTGATATCGGTGGTCAGACGCGTGACGAGCGAGGAGCTCGAGAACTCATCGATGTTGGCAAAGCTGAACGTCTGGATCTTGTAGAACAGGTCGTGACGCAGATTCTTGGCGAAGCCGCAGCTCGCATGGCTGCAGGTAACGCCGGCAGCGGCGCCAAAAGCAAGCGACGTCAGCGCGATGAGCACCAAAAAGCCTGCGGTGGGAAGCATCTCGGCTACGGTGGCGCCGTCTTTGATAGCGTCGATCAGGTTGGCGGTGATAAATGGAATCAGCATCTCGCAGAGTACCTCGCCAAGCACGAGCAACGGCGTGGCAACGGTGACTTTCATATAGTCGCGGATGCTTCCCATGAGGGTTTTAATCATCCAGTTCCTCCCAGGTTACACGGATTTTATCGAGCATTTCGGCGAGGTCCTCGCGCTCGTCGTGGGTGAGCGCGCTAAAGGCCTGTTTTCTAAAGCGGATGCGGGCCGCCTGGTCGATGCGGGCGTTTTCCCGGCCGGTTTCGGTCAGGCGAATGGTGAGTTGCCGTCGATCCTTGGGGTTACGGCTGCGCTCGATGAGGCCGTTGACCTCGAGCTTGGACAGAATCTCGGAAAGCGACCCCGGCTTGAGGTCAAAGTGCATGCCGAGTTCCTGCTGAGACATCTCGCCGCCGGGCTGCTTGGCCAGCAGGCAGATGATGGGCGCCTTGCCGGACACGCCGCCGCCGTGAAAGTGCATGTAATGGCCGCAAAAGCCCAGGCCATTGAGGATGCGCTTGGCAAGCTTGTCTTCTGAGCTAACCGCTTCGGGTGCATCCGCCGGCTGTGACGGGTCGCCGCCGGGCTCGTGCGAACAAAGGTTAAGAGGTTCATCGCACATGAATTAGTGTTGCTCCTTTCTTTAGTTAGGTAGTGGAATTGTTTTGTGCCTAACCAATCTAGGAGCATGAGAAATGAATGTCAAGGTACCAAACTTATTAAGTTACGGCGTTTTACCAAACGCCGTAACCGCTCGACGCTGCGCGGGTCGCATTTGGACAATCTGACGTTCAACTTCAAGGGCGCGACCAGAAGGTCAGCGCCCTTTCGTTTCACGTCATCTTGTCTTAAATGCGACTCGCTCGCTGTCGTTGCCAAAACATCGACGTTGCCCTTTTTGGCACTTGGGACATTCCTCTTGTGCCGGCAGATGGGGACACTCCTTGTCAAGGCTTGGTGCAAAAGGGGACAGGCTGCCCTCTCATTTCCGAAACCTTTCCGCAACAATGTGGCCTCCGCGGCGCCTGCGCCCGTTCACAACGTCCCCTGCGCTACACTTAGTCACACTGTGGCGCTGCTGCGCCGCGCCCGAACCAAGGGAGACCCTCATGAAGAACACTCAGCTGCTGCTGATCAACGATATGTGCGGCTACGGCAAGGTCGCACTTTCCGCCATGCTGCCGGTGCTGTCGCACATGGGCTACCGTATCCATAATCTGCCGACGGCGCTCGTTTCCGACACGCTCAACTACCCCAAGTTCTACATCCACGACACCACCGAGTACGTGCGCCAAAGCCTCGCCATCTGGGAGGAGCTCGGCTTTGAGTTCGACGCCATCTCGACCGGCTTTATCGTGACCGAGGAAGAGACGCGCATCATCTCGGACTTTTGCCACCGCCGTGCGCAAAAGGGCACCAAGGTGTTCGTCGACCCCATCATGGGCGACAACGGCAAGCTCTATGCGGGCGTGCCCGAGTCCACGATTGGCCTTATGCGGCATCTGCTGGAGTGCGCAGACTACGCGGTGCCCAACTATACCGAGGCGTGCCTGCTTGCCGATAGGCCTATCGCCGAGCAAATTACGCCCGATGAGGCCCGCGCCCTTGTGGACGCCGTGCGTGAGCTGGGTGCCAAGTCTGTGGTCATTACGAGCGCCGTAGTCAATGGCACGAACGCGGTTATCGGTTACGACCATGTGGCGGGGGAGTACTTTACGATTCCCTTTGAGCTCATTCCGGTCTATTTCCCGGGCACGGGCGACACGTTCTCGGCGGTGCTCGTCGGCCGCGTTATGGCAGGCTGGAGTCTGCAGCGCGCGACGTCCGATGCCATGCGCGTGGTGGCAGAGCTTATCGAACGCAATGCCGACCAAGAGGACAAATCGGCCGGCCTTCCCATCGAGGCCTGCCTGGATGTGATCGACCATGAGTAACGCCGGCGAGGGCGGCATCAGGCCTGCGGGCGAGAGCAAGCCGCTCGGCGCGTCGCGTGGTGTTAGCGCCGGGCGATTTTAGCCGCTAATAGTCAAACTATTTTGACCAATCCCGGTCACCGAATAATGGCCACCGTGCCTCCCCGCCGCCACTACGCTGGTGGTGCCAACACGCCGGCGTTAGGAGGACCATTGAGGTGAACGAGAGACACGATGACCTACAGGAAATTATAGACGCGGCGCTCCGGGAGATGGCCGCGGAGGAGGGCGACGGGTTCGACCCGCAGGCATGCAACCTCGCTGAGTTCTGCAGGAGGACGGGGCTCACCCGCTCCCGCGCGAGGACGGTCAGGGCCCACGGGTTCAGGGCCCTGCCCCACGGGAACAGCGGGAGGAGGACCGCGCCGGGCGTGCTCGCCGGCCACACCGGCCTGGTGGACGACCTCCTGCGGAAGGGCGTCACCAACTCGCAGGTGATATTCGAGCGGCTGCTCGGCCAGGGCTACGCCGGCGGCCTCACAACGGTGAAGACCTACATCGCCGCGCACCGGGACCTCGTGCCCGCGAAGAGGCGGCAGGCGGCCCCGCAGGGCTGCCGCGGCCAGCGCTTCAGGACGGCGCCCGGAGAGGCCTACCAGATGGACTGGGGCTTCGTCGCGATCGAGCGCCCCGGCGGGGAGCGGGCGCGGATCGCCTGCTTCGCCATGGTCTGCCACCATTGCGGGAGCGCCCACGTCGAGTTCTTCCCGAACGCGCGCCAGGAGAACCTCCTCATCGGGATGCTGCACGCGTTCTCGGCGCTGGGCGTGCCCGCGACCGTGCTCACCGACAACATGAAGAGCGTGGTCGTCCGCCGCGATGCCGACGGCCGGCCCGTCTGGCAGGCCGACTACGCCGAGTTCATGGGCGTCGTCGGCTTCCGCACCAGGCTGTGCAGGCCGCGCCACCCCTATACGAAGGGCAAGGTGGAGAGACTCGTCCGCTTCGTGAAGGGGAACTTCCTCGCGGGAAGGTCCTTCACCGACCTTGACGCCCTCAACCGGGAGGCCGCCCTCTGGTGCGCCGAGCAGGGAGGCCGCTGGCGGCGCGCGGCGGCATGCGTCCCGATGCGCGAACACGAGGCGGCGTGCTCGGCTAACACCAGGCCGCTCGAGGTCACGGCCGAGGTCGAGCGGTACCTGTGCCCGCGCCGGAAGATCTCCTTCGACGGCTTCGTGAGCTTCGAGGGGCACCGCTACGGCGTGCCCTACTGGTACGGCCGCCGCGAGTGCAGGGTGAGCCGGGAGGGGCGCGTGGTGCACATATACAGCGACGACCTCTCCCGCGAGCTCGTCGCCCACGCCGTCGGCGCCGGCGCCGACAGCTGGTGCGAGGGCCAGTGGGAGACATCGCCGGCGCAGCCCGAGGAGCTGCCGACCCAGCCGGTCGGGACCGTGGTCGAGCAGATTGCCCCGCCCCGTGCGAAGCCCGGTTTCGAGAGGTTCGACTTCGGGAGGGCCGAATGATGGCGGGCGCGGGGGCGAGCCCCTACGAGCTCGCGAGCGACGCCGCGTCGAGGCTCGGGATCGCCGTCGGGGCGGAGGAGCTCGCGACCCTCGCCTCGGACCTCGACCTCGGCGACGGGGAGATGGCCGCCGTGGCCGCCACCTTCTCCTACCTTGCGGAGAAGAGGAGGCTCGCCTCCATCGAGACGCTGCTGAGGCTGA
>URGG01000030.1 GCA_900547345.1 uncultured Collinsella sp.
GCCCGACGGAAAGCCGTCGGGCGCGTTTTTGATGTATCGATTTTTAGCTGAGGCAAGTCCAGTTGACGGGGGTCGAGCCGTGCTGTTCGAGTAGCCGATTGACTGCCGAGAAGGGGCGCGACCCCATAAAAGCGGGGAGTTCTGCCGTGGCACGGTTGGCCGAAAGCGGCGAGGGGTGCGTAGAGGCCAGACAGAACTTGTCGGTTGTCTTGCCCGCACCAGTTGTGACGAGCTTGCCTTCGACCATCTGCTGGGCAAAGCGGCCCCATGCCAAAAAGACTACCGGCTGGGGCAGCTGACAGCAGCGTTCGATAACGTAGTCAGTGAGCGTGCTCCAGCCCAGCTTGGCGTGCGAGTTCGCGGCATGCTCGCGCACGGTGAGCGTGGTGTTGAGGAGCAGGACGCCCTGTTGTGCCCATGGGGTTAGGTCTCCCGTGGCGGGAATGGGGCAACCCAGATCGGCTTTGAGTTCCTTATAGATGTTGCGCAGACTCGGCGGCAACTTGGTTTGCGTCGTGGGGACCGAGAACGACAGCCCCATGGCCTGGTTGGGCCCGTGATAGGGGTCCTGACCCAAGATGACAACCTTGACCTGGTCGGCCGGCGTGTAGGCGAGGGCATTGAGGATGTCGTCTTGTGCCGGGTAGATAGTCTGCTCGGCACGCAAAAGGGCGATACGCTCGAGCAGCTGGTTCGTAGTGTCACGTACCGGCTGCGGTGCATCGCCCAACCAAGTTGCTATGTTGTGGTCGCGAGTTGCGGTGTCCATGGGGCTCCTTTATGGCAGATGCTCTGTTGGCATCTATTGTAAAGGCGCACCGGATACCTTTATGCCACGGCTGTATAAGAAGTGGGGCCTACGAGACGTGCTCGGGCGCTCCTGCCATACGGGTGTGTCCATGTGCGCGAAGGCGCGGAAGCTCGACGGTTGCCACCATGACGCCGGTTAGGATGAGGGCGGCGCCAAAGAAGGCGATGGGGCTCAGAACCTCGCCGACCAGGAGGAACGAGAAGACGGCAGAGCAGACCGGCTCGAGCGAGAAGGCGAAGCCGGTGGTCTCGGCGGGCACGTGGGGCTGCACGAGTGTTTGGGTGATAAAGCCATAGGCAGAGCAGATGAGTGCGAGTGCGACGACAACGATGATCTCGCTCGGCGTGCCGGGAAGCGTGAAACCGCCAAAGGTGAATGCGGCGATACCCGAGAACAAGCCTCCGAAGCCCAACTGCCAAACGCCCAGAGCCAGCGGGTCGACATCTTCGACAAAGCGCTTCGCCACAATGATATGGCCGGCATAGACAAAAGCGGAGAGCAGCATGATGAGCGCGCCCGGGTTCAGGCTGGTGAAGTCGGCGCCCGAGAGCAGCAACATACCGCAGGTGACGATGGTAGTGCCGACGAGCACTTTGCGTTCGGGGACGCGGCGCAGCAAGGCGGCGTTGGCAAACGGCACGATCACGACCGTCAGGCTCTGCAAAAAGCCGGCAGTGGAGGCAGAAGTGAGGCTAGAGCCCAAGCACATGCAGGTGAGCTCGGTTGCCATAATGGCGCCGATGATGGCGGCGCGGACCATAAGGTCGCGGTTGATGCGGAAAGCGCGCTTGTGGAAGAGCAAAAGGCAGGCCACAAAGGCGATGATGCAGCGCAGCGCAACGATGCTCGTGGCGTTCATACTGTCCATGCCGATCTTCATGAGGGGGTACGAAAAGCCCCATGCGACGGGAACGGAAAATGAGAGCGCGATTGCTTTTTTGCGATCCATGGGACTCCTTTTGTTACAGAACGGTTTCGTAAAAAGGATTCTGCTCCCAGATGTGGATGTAGTAAAGCGAATGTATCTTCAGTATGATTAAGAAATACTAATGTTGGCAGAAAAAGCCCTGGCAAAACGTTTTACAGCTACATCGATGTGGAGGCACGATGGCATCGCGGTATCAGATTGTTTGTATGGTGGTCGATTGCGGCAGCCTGAAACGTGCGGCGGACGAGCTGGGCTATACGCAAAGTGCGGTGAGCCAGGCCGTCAAGGCGCTCGAGCGCGAGCTGGGCACCACGATTATCGAGCGCGGCAAGCAGGGTGTGTCGCTTACGCGCGACGGCAAGCAGTACCTGCCGTATTTGCGCCAAATCGTAACTGCCGAGGCCGAGCTCGAGGGCAAGCGCCAGGAGCTGCTGGGGCTCTCTTCGACTGATATTCGTATCGCTACGTTTACCAACGTGAGTCGTACCGTGCTGCCGCGTGTGATCCGCGACTTTGGGGCCCTGCATCCGGGCGTGCACTTTACCCTCAAGCAGGGCGATTACACGCGCAACGCTCAATGGGTGCACGATGGCGTGGTTGATTTTTGTTTTACGGCACGCGGATTTACCGCTGGGCTCGAGAAGCGCGTCGTCTATCACGACGAGTTGGTGGCATTGTTGCCGGCCGCGCATCCGCTGACGGCAAAGGAAAAGGTGACACTCGCCGACCTGGCGTCCGAGCCGTTTGTGCTGCTGGATGAGGGCGAACAGAGCCTGGTGCTCGATGCATTCGCAGCGCATGGGCTGTCGCCGCACGTGACGAGTGAGGTGACCGACGACTACACCATCATGGCGATGGTGGAGGAGGGCCTAGGCGTGAGCATGCTCTACCGTCGTACTGTGGAGGGCATGCGAGCCGATATTCGTGTGCGGCCCATCGTGCATGCCCCCTCGCGCGACGTGGTGGCCGCCTGGCGCAGCTGGGACACCATGCCCATCGCCACGAGGCACTTTATCGACTATATGAGCTCGCATATTGTCAATTAATGACTGGCGTGGCGTTGAGTGCGGTGTTTAGCGGGTTGTCGCTTTGGCTTGGGTGGCGCGATAGGTGCGTGCCGGGTGGCAGAGTAGTACCGCCACGACCATAAAGAATGCCGTGGTGCCCAGGCTGATGGGGTAGACCATCATGATGTTCGCAAAGGTGCGGAAGTGCGGGAACACGCAGAACACCCAATAGAAGCGGATGCCGCAGACGCAGATCATGGTGATGAGGGCGGGCGTGAGCGAGATACCAAAGCCGCGCAGGTAGCCTGACATGTTTTCGTAGAACATGCTAAAGGCGTACGCCGGGAAGATCGAACATACGCGGATATAGCCGATTGAGACGATGTTGGGATCGCTGTTGAACAGCGACAAGATCTCGCGCCCCAGGCCGACAATGACGACAATCGTGGTGAGCGCGACGATACCGCCTTCGACCAGGCAGACTTTGAGCGTTTTGGTGCAGCGGTCGATCTGGCGGGCACCGTGGTTTTGTCCCACAAAGGTGGTGCAAGCCTGGCTAAAGCTGTTGAGCAGGTTGTAGCACACGTACTCCAGGCTCATGGCGGCGCTCGATGCCGCCATGACCTCGGTGCCCAAGCTGTTGATGGCGGATTGGATGATGATGTTGGCGACGGCAAAGACAGCGCTTTGGATGCCGGCGGGCAGGCCGATCTTGACGATGCGCTTGAGGGCGATGGGGTCGATAGCCAGGTCGCGCGGGGTGACGCGGACGACGGAATCGGTCTTGAGCAGGCGGATAAAGAGCGTAGCGGCGCTGACGGTGTAGGCAATGGCGGTGGCGATGGCGACGCCCGCGACGCCCCAGTGGAGTATGGGGACAAAGATGAGGTCCAGGCCAATGTTGAGGACGGTGGACACGGCAAGCGCCTGCAGCGGCATGCGGGTGATGCCGACGGAGCGGAAGATCGCGGCCTCAAAGTTGTAGAGCAAGATCGAGGGCATGCTCAGCAAAAAGACGCGCAGGTAGAGCGAAGCGAGCGGCATGGTCTCGGCGGGAACGTTGAGCGCGGCGAGCATGGGCTCGGCAAAGATCTCGCCCAGAGCGATGACGACAAAGCCCACGAGTGCCATTAAAATCGAGGTATGGACGGCGCGTTTGACCATGTTCTGATCGTTGCGGCCGATAGCGTTGGCGATGACCACGTTGGAGCCAAGCGACATGCCAATAAACAGGTTGAGCATAAGACTGGTAAGCGGAACATTGGAGCCAACTGCCGCCATGGCGAGGGTTCCCTGGTCGCCCGAGAAGTTACCGATGATGACCGTGGCAATAAGGTTCGACAGCTGCTCCAGGATGCTCGTGGCGGCCACGGGGAAGGCGAACAAAGGAATATTGCGCCACAGCGAGCCGGTGGTCATGTCAATGTGCTTAGATACGGTGTCAGCCATGCGCTCTCAATCTCTAACATGCTATTTTGCGCCTATTTGCGCAGACGATGATACTCCTAATCGACTAGTCATTGGGGACGTTCTAAAACGATTAGTCATTCAAGAACGTCTCCAATGACTAGGTGGGGAAGGCGTGCGACAATGGTGGGCGTTGTGTAGTCCGCGCTAAGGAGTTGCCATGTTGTTGTGTCCCGTTTGCCATGAGCCGTTGGTGGATGACGAACGCGGTGCTGTGTGCGCGGGCGGACACCGGTTTGACCGTGCGCGCGAGGGCTATCTATATCTGCTGCGCTCGTCCAAGAGCGGCGACTCCATGGGCGATCCCAAGTCGCAGGCACGCAGCCGTCGCGACTTTCTGAATCGCGGTTACTATGCGCCGTTGCGCGATGCGATGGTCGAGCTGGTGCGCAAGCAGGCGTCTGGGCGCGCCGCGTCTACGAATGGCCCCATGACGCTGCTCGATATTTGCTGTGGCGAGGGCTACTACACCAGCGCCATGGGCGCGGTGCCGGGCGTGGACGCTTACGGGTTCGATTTGGGCAAAGAAATGGTGCGCCTGGCCGCCAAGCGCAGCGATGCGACCTATTTTGTGGCCAACATGAAGGATATCCCCGTGGCCGATGGCGCCTTCGATATGGTGACCGAACTCTTTGCTCCCTTTAACGAGCGCGAGTTTGCCCGCGTGCTGGCGCCCGAGGGCTCGCTCTACACCGTGGTGCCGGGCGCCCGTCATCTCTTTGGGCTTAAGGAGGTGCTCTACGACACGCCGTACCTTAACGATGAGAAGCTGCCGAAGACCACCGAGCTCGAGTTGGTCGGAACGCAGCGGGTGTCTGCGAATATTACGCTTCAGACCCAGGCCGACATCGAGGCAGTGTTCCAGATGACGCCGTACTACTACCGCACACGCCCCGCCGACAAAGAGCGCCTGGCAAATCTGGACACCCTTCAAACCGACATCGACTTCATCATCGCCGAGTACCGCCACAGCTAACAACCTGCCAAAAAGGGACAGGTTTATTTTGGCAGGTTTTATCTGGGCAAACGTAAAGGGCCGACCGCGGAGATGCGCGATCGGCCCTTTTTAGTTGCTTGGCTGCAGAGGTTATGAGAAGCGAGCGCTTACAGGCGGTCCTTGTTCTCGGCCTTAACGGCGTGTGCCTGCTGAACAAAGAACAGGTCGTAGACCACGATGACAAAGGCGCCATAGTTGATGGCGTCACCGCCAAACGCGGGAAGCGTGAGAACCGCCTTGGCAAGCGTGGCGACCGCGGCAACAATACCGAGCTTAAACGCACCGTCTACCTGCGAAGGCTTGTTGGCACCCTTGATGCCCGCAACGCCCGCGGCGAGATCGACGAGGCCCTTGGCAATAATCACGACCGCGGCGAGCATGGCGTTCGACCCGTACGTGGAATCGAGGCCGCCGGTCGCGACGCCGGCGATTCCAGTGACGAGGTTGGCGATGCCCAAAACAAAATAGATGAGGGCAAGGATTTTGAGTGTCTTGCGCGCGGCGCTCATAGGTAGTCCTTTCAATGCGGGCGCTGCCAGTCTGGCGCGTCCCATATGCTGCACATATCGTGAAGCACATTGTAGTTCAACGTGACGGCGTGTGTGTCAGAAAGCGCTTCTCGTCTGCACGGTCCAACCTTTCAAAAAGGAAAGCCAGCTGTAAGCCAAATCGATGGCAGCTCATGTGCAGCGCTGCGATGATGAGGCCGTAACAAGGAGCTGGTCTCAAGGAGGAGTCATGATGTACGGAGCAGAGCAAGTACGAGAGCCGCGGTCGCTGGGAAGGCGCATGAGCGATTCTGTGATCGCTGCCGTGTGCACGGGGTTGATGGCGGTGCTTTGCATTGGGATGCTGTGGGCCATGTCGCATGTGGGACAATAGCGGACGGTTGGGTGCTGGCATAAACGGCGCCCCGCGTATTCGTTTGTTTATTAAGGAGTGTCCATGGGCGTCGTCGATCCCTTTTCTGTTGCTCGGGCCGCGGGGCTTGAGCTGACCGGGAAGCCCGAGGGCCTCACGCTCACCGACGGCTCGATGGAGCTGCGAGCCGATTTTGCCCGCATGCTGCCACGACTCAAGCAAGGCCGTCTGCAGCAAGAGTTGTTGGTAAAGGCTGCGCGCGCAAAAGGCATCGAGAGCCCATGGGCGATTGACGCCACGGCAGGCTTTGGCGAGGATTCGCTGCTGCTGGCGGCCGCGGGCTTTGCCGTCGATCTGTATGAGCAGGATTGCGTGATCGCGGCGCTCCTCAAGGATGCCCTGGATCGCGCGGCAGATGATCCGGCGCTTGCGGCTGCCGTGTTACGCATGCGCTTACATGCGGGCGAGGACAGCATTGCCGGCCTTCGCCATGTAGCTGAGCTGATCGGTCAGGGCGAGCTTGCCGCTCCCGACGTGGTGTATCTGGACCCCATGTTTCCCGGGCGCACCAAGAGCGCGGCGGTCAAAAAGAAGTTCCAACTCTTGCACCATCTGGAACAGCCGTGCGCCGATGAGGAGTCGCTGGTCGAAGCTGCGCTTGCGGTGCACCCGCGCAAGGTGGTTATCAAGCGGCCGGTGAAGGGGCCACTGCTTGCCGGCGTTAAGCCGAGCTATCAACTTGCGGGCAAGGCCGTTCGTTACGATGTGTTGGTGCCGCCGCGCCCGTAGCTTGCGTGCGATGGTTGGCGCTCCGTCAGTGCCGTGCCGATGCGGGGTCTATTTCCAAGGGTGCGACGTCAGGTGCCAGCCGCCGCAGTATTCGCATTTGTAGCAGGCCAAACCGCGCCGCCCGCGGTTTTCGCAGTCGGCCATAACGGCCTCGGCCTCGGCGCGCGTGTCGTAACGGTTTTTGCGCTCGCACGACTTGTAGCGCCAGGCTTCATCGCGCTCGGCATCCAGGGCGTCGCGGCGCTCATCCTCGCGCGCAAACAGGTCGCTCATATCGCCGCCGGTGGCAGCGCCCAAAAACTCGCTTTTGGCCTTTGACCAGGCGGCTCGCTTTTTGCTCCCCATCTGCTTCGCGCCTCTCTCCAAACGTTGGTATCATTGCTCAATCAAAGTGATACCAATAAACGTGAGGTCGCCGCGTGATGATCAGAAAAACCCTCGATACCGACATTCCCGCCGTCATGGCTATCTATGACGTGGCCCGTGCCTTTATGCGCGCGCATGGCAACGCCACGCAGTGGCCCGAGGGCACGCCTTCGGCCGAGCGGCTGGCTGATATTGCCGCCGGTGGCAGCTATGTGTGCGAAGTCGACGGCCGCGTGGTGGCGACGTTTGCCTTTTTACCGGGCCCGGACGAGTGCTATGACGTAATTGAGGACGGTCGATGGCGTAGCGACACTCCGTACGCTGTGCTGCACCGTGTGGCATCCGACGGCACCACGCATGGCGTCGCGGCTGCGATGTTTGCCTTTGCCAAAGAGCGTGCCGATCACCTGCGTATCGACACGCATCAGGACAACCTGCCCATGCAGGGTGCCATCATAAAGGCCGGCTTTGAGCGCGCTGGTATCGTGTATGTGTCGGACGGTACGCCGCGTGTTGCGTTCGACTGGCTGCGCGAGGCGTAAGAGCAGGGGCGCGTGTCAACAATTCGCGCGAACGAAAATGGTCCCACCCGGGGCCATTTTCGTTCGCTGCGCTGATTTGCAAGCCGGCTTTCGCAAGGCGCGAACCTACGAAAATCGCCGCGCGGCAACGCGGGGCGATGAGCTCGGTCGGGGGATAGGGCCCGCTTCGCCCGCCGGCTCGTAAATTGTATCATCCAGTGTGGAGCGTGAACGCCCGTTGCCGCGTGCGATGGGCTTGCAATAAGAGGAGAGCCATGTCGAAGCAAGCGGTCGTTGGAATCTTGGCGCATGTCGATGCCGGCAAGACCACGTTGGCCGAGGCCATGCTGTTCAACGCGGGTCGTATTCGCAAGCGCGGCCGCGTGGACGATGGCGATTCGCACCTGGACACGAACGCGATCGAGCGCGAGCGCGGCATTACGATCTTCTCGTCGCAGGCCGTGCTCGACCATGGCGATACCCATGCCATGCTCGTAGATGCACCAGGGCATGTCGATTTTTCGGCCGAGGCGGAGCGCACGCTGCGCGCGCTCGACTATGCGATTTTGGTTGTGGGTGCCAACGACGGCGTGCAGGGGCACACCGAAACCTTGTGGCGCCTGCTTGCACGTTATGACATCCCGACGTTTATCTTTATCAACAAGATCGATTTGGAGAATCCCGGCCGCGATGTTTTGCTGGCACAACTTGGGCAACGTCTTTCCGAGGGCTGCCTGGATGCCAACGAACTGTTGGCGGGTGGTGCCGTTCAGGAGGACGCTGCTGCGTTGGACGAGGCGGCGCTCGAGGAGTTTCTCGAGACGGGTGAGCTTTCCGTCGCGACGCTGTCGCGCATGGTTGCCGAGCGCAAGCTCTTTCCTTGCTTTGCCGGCTCGGCGCTTAAGGACCAAGGCGTGGATGAGCTGCTGGATGGCATATGCGCGCTGATGCGCGAACAGGCATGGTGCTCGGAGTTTGCCGCCCGCGTCTACCGCGTGAGCCGCGGGGATCGCGGCGAGCGCTTGGCATGGGTTAAAGTGACCGGCGGCACGCTGCATGCCAAGCAGATGATTAACGGACGTTCCGGTGCCGAGGCGTGGGAGCAGAAGGTCGACCAGGTACGCATCTATAACGGCGAAAAGTATGAGCTTGCTCAAGAAGTTGCTGCTGGCGGTATTTGTGCCGTGACGGGCCTCGCGCACGTTCGCCCTGGTGATGCCCTAGGCGCGGAGCCCGCGGGCGATGCACCTGTCATTGCGCCGGTTCTCACCTATACGGTGCTTCCGGGCGAACACGATGTCCATACGGTGTTTCAGGCGCTGGCCGAGCTTGCCGACGAGGATCCCATGCTCGGCGTAAGCTGGAACACGCATCTTGAACAAATACATCTGCAGCTTATGGGGGCGGTGCAGCTCGAGGTCGTGCAACGGGTGTTGGCCGATCGCTTTGGCCTTTCGGTTGCGTTTGAGTCTGGCGGCATTCTCTATAAGGAGACTATTTCGCAGCCGGTCGAGGGCGTGGGCCACTTTGAGCCGCTGCGCCACTATGCCGAGGTGCATTTGCGCCTGGAGCCGTTGCCAGCGGGTTCGGGCGTGCAGTTTGGCACCGTGACCTCGATCGACGAGCTCGACCTCAACTGGCAGCGTCTGGCGCTCACCAACGCCATGGAGCGCGACCACTTGGGCGTGCTGACCGGCTCGCCCATCACCGATGTGCGCATTACGCTCACGGGCGGCCGCGCGCATGCCAAACACACCGAGGGCGGCGATTTTCGCCAGGCCACGTACCGCGCGATTCGCCAGGGGCTCATGCAGGCGCGTGAGGCCGGCGCGGCGGTGCTGTTGGAGCCGTGGTATCGCTTTGAGCTCGAGGTGCCGGGGGAGTGCGTGGGTCGGGCGCTCTCGGATGCCACGCGCATGGGTGCCGAGTACGAGCCGCCGACGATGGCGGGAGACCGGGCGAAGCTTGTGGGTCGCGTGCCGGCATCCGAGGTGCAGGATTATGCGCTGGAGGTGGCTGCCTACACGAGTGGTCGTGGGCATCTGTACCTAGAGTTCGCCGGCTATGCGCCTTGTCACGATGCCGAGCGCGTCATTGAGACGGCCGCCTATGAGCCCGAGGCCGATCTGCCTAACACGCCCGATTCGGTCTTTTGCTCTCACGGCGCCGGTTACACGGTCAAATGGTACGACGTACCCGCCGCGGCGCACGTAAAGGTCGATCCCGCTACCTTCCGCCCCTGGCGAGCAGCAGATGCCGAGTTTTTCGGCCACATGTGACAAAGGGACAGTTCCTTTGTCACATCCTGTTGGTATAACTCGGTACAAGTTGGTATAACTATTACCAGGGTTTGCCAATCCGAGGAGGCCGACATGAATCCAAATCCCTTTAAGCCCACGGCTGGTAAGCGGCCTCCGATGCTTATCGGTCGAGAGTCGGTCATCGAGGATTTTAAGGAAGGGCTCGATAACGGCGCCGGAGCGCCGGGTAGGCTCATGCTCATTACGGGAAACCGCGGCTGTGGCAAAACAGTTCTCTTGCGGGAGCTACAGCGTTTGGCTAGTGAGCGCGGATGGGCGGTTGTCTCCGATTCCGCTTCGCTTGGCTTATGCGACCGCTTGGCCGACGCGCTTCGCTCGAATAGGCCCGTTGCGACGTTAATGGAATTCGGTCCGTCGTTTGGCCGGATGTCGGTCGAGGCGGCTCGAGCAAAGGGCGAGACGTTGCGAGGGCTGGTCAACGAACGCCTCAAGAAGCTCGGTCCAGGCAAGGGCATACTGTTTGCGATTGACGAGGCGCAATCTGCATCTATCGAGGAACTGGCGGCTCTTGCCGTTCTCTATCAGCAGGTGCTCGGAGACCAGGATGCCACGGGCTTGTCCGATAGCGACCAGCGCGGCCTTGCGCTTGTTTTTGCCGGCTTACCCAGTATGGTTGACGATCTGCTCGAAGAGCCGAGCGTGACGTTTTTGCGGCGTGCCCAGCAGCGTACGCTGGGGGCGATATCTTTGCCCAAGGTGCGCGATTCGTATATCCAGACGGTCAAAGACGCTGGTCTTTATGTTGACGCGGAGACAGCGGACCTTGCGGCACACAAGAGCATGGGGCATCCCTATATGGTTCAGCTGGTGGGCTATTACATGTGGCGCTCTGCTGTCCGGCGTGGCTCGCAGGTCATTGAAAGGCACGATGTCGAGGACGGGCATGCGGATGCCGTCTCCGAGTTCTACGCAGCGGTTGACGCGCCTCTGTATTACGGGCTGCGCAGTCCACAGCGCCTTTTTATCGAGGCCATGGCGGTTGACGAGGGCAAACCGACTCGCATGGCGGATATCATTGAGCGCTGCGATCGCACCCAGAGCTGGGCGAGCAAATATCGCGCAAGCCTGATTCGCGAGCGCGTCATCGAGGCTGCCGGATACGGCCTCGTCCGATTTACCGTGCCCATGCTGGGCGCGTACATTCGCGATCGCGTTTTATGGCATGAGTAATGTGAAAAGGGACGGTCCCTTTGTCACATCGATAGATGTGAGGTCAAAACATGGTGATTCATACTGAGCGCTTGACGCTTCGTCCGTGGCGCGAGACGGATGCGGCGAGCCTGTTTACATATGCAAGCGATCCGGACGTGGGGCCGGCTGCGGGCTGGCCGCCCCATCGAAGCATTGAAGAAAGCAGAGAGATCATTCGGACGGTCTTTACAGCGCCCCATACCTTTGCCATTTGCCTGCCTGAGACAGACGAGCCCGTGGGCAGCATCGGGCTCATGCCGCCTCGCTGTGAGTCGAACAGCCAAAGAGGCGGACTCGAGTTCGAGGTGGGCTATTGGATCGCCAAGCCGTTCTGGGGCCGAGGCTTTGCTCCCGAGGCGGTGCAAGCCATGCAGCGCTATGCGTTTGAAACACTTGGCTGCAAGGCACTTTGGTGCGGATACTACGAGGGCAATAACAAGTCGCTACGCGTCCAGCAAAAATGTGGGTTCGCGCCACATCACGTTGAGCGCGACGTGCCCTGCGAGCTTATGGGCGATGTGCGTACCGAGTACTTTACGTATTTGACCCGCGAAGACTGGCGCGGGCGGACACAGTGCGAGTAACGTGACAAAGGGACAGTTCCTTTGCCACGTTCGGCTAACAGGAAGGGGAGCGATGACGGTGTCGCAACAACCAAGTGCTATCGAGGTGCGTGGCGCGCGTGTACACAACCTCAAGGACATCGATATCGATATTCCGCTGGGAAGGCTTGTGGGCATTGCCGGCGTATCGGGTTCGGGTAAGAGTTCGCTGGCGCTGGGGGTTCTTTATGCCGAGGGCTCGCGTCGCTACTTGGAAGCACTCAGCACCTATACTCGCCGTCGCCTGACGCAGGCCGAACACGCCCAAGTGGACGAGGTGCTGCACGTGCCGGCGGCGCTTGCATTGCATCAGCGTCCCAGCGTGCCGGGCGTGCGTTCCACCTTTGGCACCATGACCGAGCTCAACAATAGCCTGCGTCTGCTCTTTAGCCGCTGCGCCCAGCACGTGTGCCCGCATTGCGGGGCGCGTGTGGAGCCGAGCCTTAACGTGGCTGCGGGCCTGTCGCTCACGTGTCCGACATGCGGCCGCGAGTTCTACGCGCCGAGTGCCGAGGATTTGGCTTTCAATAGCGGCGGTGCGTGTCCCACCTGCGGCGGCACCGGTGTCATGCGTGAGGTGGACGAGGCGAGCCTGGTGCCCGACGAGTCAAAGACCATCAACGAAGGCGCGGTGCTTCCCTGGGGCACGCTTATGTGGGATCTGATGAAGCAGGTGGCAGGCGAGATGGGCGTACGCACCGACGTGCCGTTTAACCAGCTTACGCCTCAAGAGCGCGACATCGTGTTTCATGGTCCGGCGGTTAAGAAGCACATTCTCTACGTTCCCAAAAACGGTGAGGGCGCCACGCCGCTCGACTTCACCTATTACAACGCCGTCTATACCGTCGAGAATGCGCTCGCCAAGGTCAAGGACGATAAGGGCTTAAAACGCGTTGCGCGCTTTTTGCGCGAGGGAGCATGCCGCGATTGCGGCGGCACGCGTCTCTCCGAGGCTGCGCGCCAGCCCCAGGTGCGCGGTATCAATCTGGCGCAAGCGGCGGCCATGACGCTGGGTGAGGCGATTGAGTGGGTGCGCGGGGTGCCCGTATCCTTGCCGCCCGAGATGCGGCCCATGGCAACGGATATCTGCGATTCATTTTTGGGTGCGGCCCGCCGCCTGGTCGATCTGGGCCTCGATTACCTTTCACTCGATCGCGCCGGTGCCACGCTCTCCACGGGTGAGCGCCAGCGCGTTCAGCTTGCTCGCGTGGTGCGCAACCGATCGACGGGCGTGCTTTATGTGCTGGACGAGCCCTCGATTGGCTTGCATCCTGCCAATGTCGACGGCTTGGCGGGCGTGATGCGCGATCTGGTGGACGACGGCAACACGGTGGTTGTTGTCGACCACGATACGCGCGTACTGGCGGAAGCCGACTACCTGGTCGAGATGGGCCCCGTTGCCGGAGCAGGCGGCGGTAACGTGATCGCTGCAGGTACGGTAGACGAGGTCGAGCAATCGCGGGGCAGCCGCATCGCTCCGTTTTTGCGTGCAGAGCCCAAGCGCTTGCGTCCGCAGGTGGCTGACGACGAAATGCTCGACCAGGGCCATATCCGTATGGCGACCGATACCATCCATACCGTCAAGCCGCTCGAAGTCGATATCCCGCGCGGTCGCTTGGTCGCGGTGACGGGCGTTTCGGGTTCGGGTAAGACGACGCTCGTGCTCGAGACGCTCATCCCGGCGCTTAAGGCGCAGGCAGCTGGCGAGCGTCTGCCGGGGCACGTGCGTTGGGTCGATGCCGAGGGCATTGCGCGTGCCAACCTGATTGACGCCACGCCCATCGGTGCCAACGTGCGCTCGACGGTAGCGACCTATGCCGACATCCATGATGAGCTGCGCCGCGCCTTCGCCCGTACGCCCGAAGCCAAGGCAGCCGGCTACAAGGCGGGCGCCTTTAGCTACAACACCGGCGCCTTGCGCTGCCCTACGTGCGATGGAACGGGCTCGATTTCGCTCGACGTGCAGTTTTTGCCCGACGTCGAGATCGTCTGCCCGGCATGCCGTGGTTCGCGCTACGCCGAGGCCGCCTCGCATATCCATCGCGAGGGCAAGGACGGGAGTCTGCTTACGCTGCCGCAGCTCATGGACATGAGTGTGGATGAGGCGCTCGACGCCACGGTGGGACTCAAGAAGGTTCAGACGCGCTTGCAGACCTTGCACGACCTGGGCTTGGGTTATCTCACACTTGGCGAGCCCACACCGGCGCTCTCGGGCGGCGAGGCTCAGCGTCTTAAGCTTGCGAGCGAGATGGGCCGCGTGCAGGATGACGCCGTATTCGTGTTCGACGAGCCCACGATCGGCCTGCATCCGCTCGATGTTCAGGTGCTGTTGAACGTGTTCGACGGCCTCGTTGCCAAGGGCGCCACGGTTATCGTGATCGAGCACGACCTCGACCTTATCCGTAACGCCGATTACGTGATCGACATGGGCCCGGGCGGTGGTGATGCGGGCGGGCAAATCGTCTGCGCCGGTACGCCGGGCGACATCGCTGCTTGCTCCAAGAGCATTACCGGTCGTTATCTATAGGCGATGCGACAAAGGGGCACCCCTTTGCCTCATTGATGCCTATTTCACGCATTGAGCCGCGAGATAGTCGCGGAAGAATGGCAATTCAAATGCGACGAGCCCTCGTCCTCGTTCCCCGATGATGCCGGCATCTATCATGCGGCGTCGGTAGCGGGAGACCTGCTGCGGCGAACGCTTAAGGCGCTCGACAAGGTCAGCGGTGGTGGACTCTTCCTCGTCATCGAGCATGGCGATGAGGAATCGCTTGTCCTCTGCAGTGAGTTCCCGATAGGCTGCCGCGAGGATTCGGTCGTCCATCTCGTCGCGCGCGATTTTGATTCCCAGGTCAAAGTCGCGTGACGAGATTTCCTTCGAATCGCTTGTGAGATCCCAGGCACGGTAGCCTACGAGCTGCAATAGGAAGGGAAAACCAGAGATCGAGCGAACGGCTCTATCGATTCCCTCAGCATCTGCCAGGCGATCGTTTTCCTGGATCGTGCGAATCAAGGCCTCGCGTACGTCATAGTCGGCAATGCGACCCAGATGATATTGTTGGGCGCGGCGAAGGAACGAGACCGTCTTGTGGTTCAGCAACGTCGAGACGTTGTTGGGAAGTCCCGCCATGAGCAGGGCGACGCGTTTCCCATCGGTCACAAAGTGCTGATACGTCGCTGCGAGCTGAATCATCTCGTCGAGTGTCGGGTCCATCTCGTCAACCGTGACGAGCAGACCGGTGCCCGCCTCGTTGAGCTGGTCGATGATGTCGCTCATGCGATAACGCCAGGTTGAGGCATCGTGAACGCGACTGACCTCGATGCTGCCGAGTGGTGCAATTCCGAGACCGGTGACTTCGAAGTGGTTGGACGGGTCGATAAGATGGCCGGCAGCACGTTTCGCCCCGAACTCGATTTCCTCAAGCATTCCCGGGAGCGCGGTCGTCTTTACGGCTATCCAGCCGTGGGATTCCGCCCTTGTCGCAAGCGATGACATGAGAGCAGTTTTACCGGTTCCACGCGCGCCTGAGAAGATCGAGGTCAATTCTGGGCGCCTGCGCTGGCTCAAGAAGGCACGGTCCAAATCCCGAATAATCTGTTGTCTGCCAGCGAGATGGGCAGGAACCTCACCAAAACTGGGGGTAAACGGGTTCTCAAGATATTTCACACGGCTCTCCTTTCACACCGCCGTTTAACTTCATTTTACTTTAGTTAATTCTGATTAAAAGTGATGGTTCGTTATTTAGAGCATCAATCAGGCGTGTGTGTCATCGACGTGGCGCTTGAATGTGACAAAGGGACAGTTCTTTTGTCACATTCCCGGAAAGCCTGTCTGGCGTAGGGCCTCGTAGAGGACGATGGCGGCGCTGTTGGAGAGGTTGAGGGCGCTGATGCGGTAGTCGTCCAGGTTGACGAAGTTACCGCAGATATCCTGCTGAAGGATGGCTTCGTGGCTGTCCTCGGTATGCCCCAGCGATTCCTCGTGGGCTTCCCAAGCCTCGGCGTTATCGAGTGAGTCGCAATCGCGCAGCATCGGGATGCGCTCGCAGCACGTGGGCGCTGCAGCGAGTAGCTCCTCGGGAATGCCCGAGCTCTCGCTGCCAAAGACCAAATAGTCACCGTCGCGGTAGGTGCTTTGCGCATAGGTGCGGCGTGCCTTTTTGGTCAGCAGATGCAGGCGGCCATCGGCGGGGGAGAGGCCGTTGCGCGCAAGGAAATCCTCCCAGCCGGCATAGGTCGTCACGTCCAAGTTTTGCCAGTAGCCCAGTCCGGCGCGACGCACCGTCTTGTCGTCGAGCGAAAACCCCAGCGGCTCCACCAGATGCAGGCGGGCGCCGGTGACCACGCAGGTACGGCCGATATTGCCCGTATTGGCCGGAATCTCGGGCGCATACAGCACGATATTGAACATGAATCTCCTTGGCTCAGAACGAAAAACCACCACGAAGGGCACCTTCGTGGTGGTTTGGCGGTTACGTAGGCAGAAAAATGCCCGCTTGGATAAACCTAGGCGCGGTGCCAGTCGGTCAGACAGGCATCGAGGGCAGCGATGAGCGCATCCTTGTCCATGTGACGGCCGATGATGCACAGGCTCGTCATGCGGTCGCCCGTCTCGTCGTCCCAAATCTGCATGATCTCGGGGTTCTCGTCGATGATCTTCTGCTTCTCGCCCTCGGGCGCGGAGTCAACGAACAGACCGTTCTCCATCAGGCGCATCTGGTGGCCGGCCTGCTCAAACATGTAGCACATGTCCGGATCGCCGGTCTGCCACAGCGGACCCTTGACACGGATGACCTCGTCGGGCCACTCCTGCTCAACAAAATCGGTGAACTTCTGCAGGTCAAACGGCTTGCGGCGCGAGTACACAAAGGTCTCGATGTCGTACTCGAGTACCTCGGGGTCGTCGTGCTCCTCGGGATGCTCCATGGCCTCGATCCAAGCGGCGGAGTTGTAGGCGCGCATAAAGTCGAAGCGGCCGGTATCGAGCAGCTCCTCCATGGGAACCTCGCCGTTTTGGGCCTCGACGATCACGGCGTCCTTCTGCAGGCTGCGCACGATGGCCTTGAGCTCGGCGATTTGTTCAGGCGTGACGGTATCGGTCTTGTTGAGGATCAGCGTGGAGCAGAACTCGATCTGCTGGATGAGCAGGCTTTCGATGTCGTCCTCGTCGATATCCTCGGCCAGCAGGTCGCGACCGCCGTTGAACTCGTCATACATGCGGGCGCAGTCGACCACGGCCACGATGTTGTCGAGCGCGAGCTTGGGCTCGCCGCCCACCTTGGCCTCGTCGCAGAAGCTCGAGATGGTGTAGGCGATGGGGATAGGCTCGCAAATACCCGATGCCTCGATGATGATGTAATCGAAGTTGCCCGAATCGGCGATGCCCTGCAGCTGGTTGGCCAGGTCATCCGAAAGCGTGCAGCAGATGCAGCCGTTGGTGAGCGGGATGAGGTCGTCGGTCTCGGAAAGGCCGCCGTCGGCGATGAGGCTGGCATCGACGTTGATCTCGCCGATATCGTTGACGATCACGGCGGCGCGGATGCCGCCGTCGTTGGCGAGGATGTGGTTGAGCAGTGTGGTCTTGCCGGCACCGAGGTATCCGGTAAGCATGATGATCTTCACGGGTTTGTTGGGCATGTGCCCTCCTTTGTTAGACATGGCTTACAGCTGAATCATATGCCAAACGCCTGCTCTTATACCCACGCGCTGGCAAATAACACAGGCTACTCCCAGGCTCCCCATACATCGGGGCAATAACCGACGGTGGCCTTTTTGCCGTTACGCACGATGGGCTCGGCCAAGACCTGCTGGTTCTCGAGCAGTTTATCGAAGCGCTGACTGGGGGTAAGGTGCTGAATGAGTGCGAGCGTTTCCTCGTCCTTGGCTTTGGGGTTGAGCAGCTTGTCGATGCCGCCGACCGCCTGCATCACGCTCGTGAGCTCGCCCTTGCTCATCTCCTTTTCCCTAAGGTCAATAAACTGCACCTTAATGCGGCGCTCCTTAAAATAGCGCTGGGCCTTCTTGGTATCGAAGGACTTTTTGGTGCCAAAAATCTGCACGTTCATGTATTTGTTCCGCCGTTCTACCTGATGAAGTTGGTCGTTGCTCGATCTGCCTCGGGTGCGTTGATGCCGGCGGCCTGTCCTGCCTCGATACAGCGAAGGAGCCAGGCCATGTTTTTGCCGATGTTGCGCATGGTGGCAAGGCCCTCGGCGTCCCTATTGGCGTCGCCGGGCACGCGACCAAACACGTTGTTCCAGTACGTGGAGGCAACCACGGGCATCTGGTTGATGGTGAAGTACTTATTGAGCACATCGAACGTGGTCGACGTACCGCCGCGACGGGCGACGGCGACGGCAGCGCCCGGCTTGTGTGCAAAGGCTTTGCTTCCGGCATAGAAGGCGCGATCGAGGGCCGAAAGGATGCGGCCGCTGGGGTGCGCATAGTAGACGGGCGAGCCAAAGACAAAGCCATCTGCCTGCTCGGCGGCAGCGATCAACTCGTTCACCACGTCGTCAAAGGTGCAGCGACCGCCAAGCTTGCCGCACTGGCCGCAACCGATGCAATCGCGAATGGGCTTGGCGCCCAGCTGAAACACCTCGGTATCAATGCCTTCTGCATTGAGCTGCTCGGCGACCTCGGCGAGTGCACGGGCGGTGTTGCCGTTTGCCTTGGGGCTGCCATTGACCAAAAGAACCTTCATCACAAACTCCCTCTGCTGTCGGTGACTGCTGCGGAGGATTATCGCACGAGAGGGTAGATGGCGTGGGGCGCGATGTGAAACGGCTTGTGTTTCACATCGCGCC
>URGG01000031.1 GCA_900547345.1 uncultured Collinsella sp.
GATGGGGCCGCCGCTCTTCTGGCGGATGCGGTAGAGGGTTTGCGTTAGTTAGACGGGATATCGTCGGTCGCCCTCGCGCTGATGCGGTTGGTGCGGTACAGTTAACGGGTTACAGGCAGTGTTTACGCAAGGAGTACACGAGCACATGGCTGATTCCCAGACTGCAACCTCCGCGCCCGAGTTTAAGAGCGCCCACTTTATCGGTATCGGCGGCGCCGGCATGAGCGGCATCGCCCTCGTTCTGCACGAGCGCGGTTATGCCGTTACCGGCTCCGACCTTAAGACGTCACGTTATATCCGCCAGCTTACCCGCGCTGGTGTGAAGGTGCATGTGGGCCATGAGGCCGCCACGATCGACGAGGTCAAGCCCGACGTGGTTGTTGTCTCTACCGCTATTCCGGAGTCCAACCCTGAACTCGTGCGCGCTCGCGAGCTTGGTATTCCCGTGTGGCCCCGTGCCAAGATGCTCTCTGCTTTGGGCCACGGCTACACCACCGTCGCTGTTGCCGGCACGCATGGCAAGACCACCACGTCTTCGATGTGCGCCACCATGCTCGACCGCATGGGCCTGGATCCGAGCTTCTTGATCGGCGGCATTGTCGAGGGCTATGACACGAACGGCAAGAACGGCTCGGGCGACTACTTTGTCGCCGAGGCCGACGAGTCCGACAGCTCCTTCCTGTTCCTGAACCCCAACGTGGTCATTGTGACCAACGTCGAGGCCGACCACCTCGATCACTACTCGGGTATCGAGGAGATCGAGGCAACTTTCGCCAAATTCATGAGCCTGGTGGGCGAGGACGGCACCGTCATCGTCTGCGGTGAGGACCCGCATCTGGTCGAGCTCGCCAAGTCGACGGGCCGTCACGTGCTTTCCTACGGCTTTGCCGAGAGCAACGACATCGTCTGCATGCACCCGGATGTCAAGGGCATCCAGAGTGACTTTATCGTTCGCTTTGAGGATGGCACTGAGCATGCCGTGGAGATCAAGAGCAATCCCGGTCGCCACAACATGCTCAACGCCACGGCGGTGCTCACCGTCGCCCATGTCCTGGGCCTTGACATCGACTCCGCCGCCAAGGCGCTCTCGAGCTTTGAGGGCGTCCGCCGTCGCTTTACCCACGTGGGCGATATCGATGGCATCACCGTGGTCGATGATTACGGCCATCACCCCACCGAGATCAAGGCGACGCTTGCTGCCGCTTCGTCGCTGGGCTACAAGCATGTCGACGTCGTGTTCCAGCCGCACCGCTATTCGCGCCTGCAGGCCCTGTGCGACGACTTTGCCGATGCATTTGCCAATGCCGATAAACTGCTGCTGATTGATGTGTTCTCGGCTGGCGAGATGCCCATTCCGGGTGTTACCTCTAAGATGCTCGCCGATACCGTGCGCGCCAAGCATCCTGGCAAGGAGGTCGTGTACTGCTCCAGCCGTCTTGAGCTCAATCAGGAGCTTGAGCAGATGGTGGGCGAGGGCGACTTGCTGCTCACTATGGGTGCCGGTGACGTTACGACCGTCGGCCCCGAGTTTATCGAGTATTTGACTGCCAAGAAAGACGCTTAAGTCTAATGGGTCTGTTTAACGCCGTCATGGCGCTCTCGGGCATGATCGACACGGATGTGATCGAGGACGAGCGCCTTGCGCGTCATACGAGCTATCGTATCGGCGGCAAGGCCGACCTCTTTGTGACGTGCCATAGCTATCATGCCCTCCGCCGCGCCGTGGCGGTGCTCGATCGCGAGCAGGTGCCGTGGGTCATCATCGGCAAGGGCTCCAATCTGCTGGTTGCCGATGGCGGTTATCGCGGCGCCGTCATTTCGCTCGGACGTGAGTTTCAGCGCACGGTTGTTGCCGATGACGGTTGTACGCTGACGGTCGGTGCGGGCGTGATGTTTGCGCGCCTGGTCAACGATGCCCTGTCGCGTAGCCTCTCGGGCCTTGAGTTTGCCGTTGGCATCCCTGGCTCGGTTGGCGGTGCGATATCTATGAATGCCGGCACACGGACCGAGTGGATTGGCTCGCTGGTTGAGGATGTCGTAACGTTTGACCCGGCATCCGGTATCAAGCATTATGCGGGGTCCGAGATCACTTGGGGCTACCGCGAATGTAGCCTTCCCCGCAATGAGATTATCCTCGAGTGCGTGCTCAAGCTTAAACCGGCGCCCAAGGCCGACATTCGCGAGCGCATGGAGCGGTACCTGACGAGGCGCAAGCGTACGCAGCCCATGGGTCGCGCATCCTGCGGGTCGGTCTTTCGCAACCCGCCCGATGCGAGTGTGGGCAAGCTTATCGAGGATTGTGGATTAAAGGGTTTTTCGATTGGCGGCGCGGAAGTTTCGCCCGTTCACGCTAATTTTATCGTTAATAACGGAACTGCCTCGGCCGATGACGTTGCCGCGGTTATCAGACATGTGCACGGAAAGGTGAGGGAGGCGTATGGCATCGAGCTCAGACCGGAAGTTAAATTCCTCGGCTTCTAGAGCATCGAAACCCACCTTCCGCCGCGCCGGAGGGCGTTCCGGCGCGCCTGCCAAACCTCAACGCAATACCGTCGCGCACTCTAAGTCTGTCGGGCATGCTCGACAGACCAGTCGTCCGGTTGTCGGCTTGCAGCTCGGTAATCGTCCGGCCGCAAAAAAGTCCTCGCGTCCCTCGGTGACGTCAAAGCCTGTTATGGGCGCCAAGCCCGCCCGTCCCATGGCAACTCCTAAGCCCTCGACGGGAACTAAAGCGCCGCGTCCAGGTCGCACGCTGGGCGCATCGAAACCGCGCTCGCTGACATCGGTGCCGGCTACCGCCAAGAAGCCTTCGGGTAAAAAAGGAGTCAACCCGTTGTCTTCACTTGGGGCGATGGTAAATAAAACATCAGACGCCGCTTCTGTCGTTGCAGGCAAAGGCAAAATCGTGGGCGGCGTTCTGGCCGCCTTGGCCGTGCTCGTCGTCGTTGCCATCGTGGTGATCAACTCTGGATTGTTTACCGCCACTGATATTCAGATTCAAGGCAGCGAGCATGTGACGAAGCACGATGCTATCCAGCTGATCGATTTGCCCGAGGGAACGTCGCTTTTTAACGTCGATCCCGACCAGATTACCGAGGACCTCAAGCAGAATCCGTGGGTCTCGGGCGTGGATGTCCAGCGTCAGTTCCCGCATACGCTCATCATTACGCCGATGGAGCGCAAGGTCATCGCAATTGCCTATATCAGTTCCGATGACCTTGCCTGGGCCATCGGGGATGATGACACCTGGATCGCCCCACTGTCGACGTCGGTCGAAGTGGACGACCAAGACAACGTCATCACGACAGGGCAGGGCTCAAATACCTTGACCGGAATCGATGCCGCGCTGGCGCTCGCTAAGCACTATGGCGCGGTGTTGTTGACTGATGTCTCGGCGGATGTCGCTCCGGTTTCCGGCCAGGCAGTGAGCTCCAAGGCCGTTAAGGCTGGCTTGGATTATGTGCGTGGTTTTTCGAGCGAGTTCTTGGGACAAGTCAAGGATATTTCCACGCCTTCGGTCGAAGCCATCTCGGCAAACCTCAATAACGGCATTGAGGTGTCGCTGGGCGATTCGAACGATATCGTCAAGAAGGAGCGCGTAGTCACCAAGCTGCTTTCGCAGGTAGAGGGCGTAACGTATATCAATGTGCGCTCTCCGGGTAACTATACATTTAGGAACGCTCCGACCTCGTAGCGCTGGTTGATGCTTTGTTGAGGGGCCATACCACGCCGTTTATCTGGTTTGTTTGGTTTTCACGGTCAATTATTTGACTGATACGTTCATAATGTGCAAACATAATACGGTTTACCTTTGCATTTACTTTCAACCTGAAGGTTAATGTGCGCAGGGGTCGACCCATGCTATGGCTATAACCTTTGTTCGGAGGACCGACATGCACGAGACAGAGATCAACAACTACCTTGCCGTCATTAAGGTGGTCGGCGTCGGCGGCGGCGGTACCAACGCGGTCAATCGAATGATCGAAGAGGGCATCCGCGGCGTCGAGTTTGTTGCCATCAACACCGATGCTCAGGCACTCGCGATCTCTGATGCCGATATCAAGGTGCACATCGGCACCGACCTTACCCGCGGCCTGGGCGCCGGCGCCAACCCCGAGGTTGGCCGCAAGGCTGCCGATGAGTCCCGCGACGACATTGCCGAGGCGCTCGCTGGCGCCGACATGGTGTTCATCACCTGCGGCGAGGGCGGTGGCACCGGTACCGGCGCTGCTCCCATCGTTGCCGATATCGCGATGAACGAGGTCGGTGCGCTGACCGTCGCCGTCGTGACCAAGCCCTTCACCTTCGAGGGCCGCAAGCGCAAGAAGAGCGCCGAGGAGGGCATTAAGACCCTCTCCGATTGCGTCGACACCATGATCGTCATCCCTAACGATAAGCTGCTCGACATCGCCGAGAAGAAGACCACCATGCTCGAGGCCTTCGCGATTGCCGATGGCGTCCTTTCCCAGGGCACCCAGGGCATCACCGACCTCATCACCGTCCCCGGTATCATCAACCTGGACTTCGCCGATGTTAAGACCATCATGAAGCAGGCCGGTACCGCCATGATGGGTATCGGTACCTCTTCTGGGGACACCCGTGCCGTCGACGCTGCCCAGCAGGCCATCTCCAGCCCGCTGCTCGAGAGCTCCATCGATGGCGCCACGCGCGTGCTGCTCTCCATCGCCGGTTCCAAGGACCTGGGCATCCAGGAGATCAGCGACGCCGCCGACGTTGTCGCCAACGCCGTCGACCCCGAGGCCAACATCATCTTCGGTACCGTTGTCGACGAGTCCCTGGGCGATCAGGTGCGTATCACCGTCATCGCTACGGGCTTCTCCGACTCCAACGTCAACCGTCAGGACGAGCTCTTTGCTGCTCAGCAGTCTCAGAGCAAGGCCGCTGCCTCCGCTGAGCCGCAGCGCACCGCTCCTGCCACGAGCCCGGCTCAGGCCGCTCCGACCCGCAACGTCGGTGGCACCGAGCTTCCTAACTTCGGCAACGATCAGTTCGAGCTTCCCGACTTCCTGAAGCGCGGTAGCTTCTAAGTCGTTCTTTGCATTGTTGTGCACAGGGGCGTGTCCGTATGGACGCGCCCTTTTTATTCAAGACTTTAGTCCGCTGGCCGCGCAGCGGCCAGCTTTAAACCACCCGCTACGCGGGTGGAGACAAACGGCTTTACAAAGCCACCCCTCCGACCGATATTGACGATTGTTCAGGCCGTCAAGAATTCGAGTCGAAGGGGTGGTCGCCATGGCCCAGAAGGCCTACAGCCTTTCCCACACGAAGTGGATGTGCAAGTACCACATCGTGTTCACGCCGAAGTATAGGCGCAAAGTGATCTACAACCAAATCAGGAGCGACATAGGGGAGATCCTCAGGAAGCTGTGCGAGTACAAGGGGATCGAGATAATCGAGGGGCACCTGATGCCCGACCACGTGCACGTGCTGCTGGCGATCCCGCCGAAGTACAGCGTCGCGAGCGTCATGGGCTACCTGAAGGGGAAGAGCTCGCTGATGATATTCGACAGGCACGCCAACCTCAAGTACAAGTTCGGCAACAGGAAGTTCTGGGCGGAGGGCCACTACGTGTCCACCGTCGGCCTGAACGAGGCGACGATCGCCAAGTACATCAGGGAGCAGGAGTCCCACGACATCGCGCTGGACAAGCTGAGCGTGAAGGAGTACGAGGACCCCTTCAAGAGGGGGTGATGCTGCCGGTTCGACCGGCGCGCCACGGGTCAAGATGCACTAGGCCTGGACGAAGTCCGGGCCCGCGCCTTTAGACGCGAGCCCGGGGCCCGTGGGTTATACCCTAAGAGCAAACCACCCTTTTTAAGGGTGGTTCTGATTTCGACTTTGTAAACTAGAACCTCCAATCTCTTTACGTTCCCTTTACGATTGCCTCCAGCGCAGCAGGTATCCTTTTAGAGAAGTATGACAGCCGTATAAACGCGGGCTGTAGCGGCGATGCCGCGGTACTTGTGTTATTAGGAGGCTTTAGTATGGCAGCACGTGCGGACAAAGTTTCGCGTGTCGACCATGATGGAGTTACGTTGGTGGAGGGCGCGACATCCGATGTTCGCTTTGCCTTCACCGAGCGTGCCGGTGGCGTTTCCGAAGATGCGTACTCCTCACTCAACTTGGGCTCGCATGTTGGCGATGACCCCTTTGCTGTTCAAGAAAATCGTCGTCGTGCGCTCGAGGCTATGGGTGCCGCCGAGTGCGAGCACAACCTGCTCGTTCCCAATCAGGTCCATGGTGATCATATCGTTGCGGTGACCTCGAACGGCGCCGATGACCTTGAGGACGTTCGCGAGCAGATTGCCGAGGGCTGTGATGCCATCGTCTGCACGGCGCATAACGTGCCCGTGCTGCTCTGCTTTGCCGACTGCGTTCCCGTGGTGCTGGTGGCCCCCGGCGGATTTGCCGTGGTGCACTCCGGTTGGAAGGGCACGATTGCACGTATTTCCGCCAAGGCGTGCCAGGCGCTTTGCGATGCTGCCGGTTGCGATGCGAGCGACGTTTCCGCCTATATCGGCCCCCATATCTTGGGTGACGAATATGAGGTATCCCAGGAACTCATGGATCGCTTTGCCGCCGAGTTCTCTTGCATCGATGCGAATACCTCTCGCATGCTCGATCTTTCCGCTGCCATTCGCGAGGCGCTGGTAGATGTCGGTGTCGACGCGGATAATATCGTGGATACCCAGCTTTCGACCGTGCGTCAGAACGACCGCTTTTATTCCTACCGTAACGAGGACGGCACCTGTGGGCGCCATGCTGCGATCGGCGTGATGCTATGAGAAAGATCGTATCGGTCCTGAGCGCCGCTGTGCTTACGCTTACGCTGTGCGCCTGTTCTTCGGGATCTTCTAGCTCTTCCATTACCGTGGCCGGCTCCACGACCTGCCTTCCTATCGCCGAGATTGCGGCCGAGGGCTTTAAGGAGGAGACCGGCATCGACGTGCTCGTTTCCGGTTTGGGTTCTTCCGCTGGGATCGAGGCCGTCAGCGCCGGCACGGCCGATATCGCCAGCTCCTCCCGTGGACTCAATGCCGACGAACAGGATCTGGGCCTGACTCCCATCGTCATTGCCCACGACGGTATTGCGGTCATCGTGAACGACGACAACCCCGTCGATAACCTCTCGACCGAGCAGCTCCGCGATATCTACGCCGGCAAGATTACCAATTGGAAAGAGGTCGGTGGCGAGGACCTGAGGATTCAGGTCATCAACCGAGACGAGGCGTCCGGTACGCGCGAGGCCTTCCGTACCATCGTGATGGATGGCACGCCGTTCGATCGCCGCTCGGCTGTTCTTTCGGGTACGGGCCAGGTGCGCGACGTGGTATCTCGTTCGCGTGGGGCCATCGGCTACATTTCGCTGGGCTTCGTCGATAGCCTCAACGCCAAGACCTCGGTCAAGGCCGTCTCGGTCAATCATGTTGAGGCGTCCGAGAAGACGGTCGCGAGTGGCGGCTATCCCATCTCGCGCGACCTTTACTTCTTTGTGAAGGGTGTGCCTTCGCAGCAGGCGCAGGATTACATCGACTATGTGACGTCCGAAAAGATGGACAAGCAGATTCGCGAGGCGGGCTTTATTCCCGTCACCAACGACGAGAAGGGGAGTGAGTAGCATGGAAGCACAGGAAAACTCCCAGACTGAGCAGAATGTTCAGACGCCCAAGAAGCGCGAGCTGGCGCTCGTATCGCGCAGTACCTATATCAAGGAGAAGGCGCTGCAGTGGATCTTCTTTGCCTGCGCGTTCTTGGCGGTCGTTACCGTCATCCTGATTTTTGTCTTTACCACGTACTCGGCGCTGCCCGTCTTTACTGACATCGGTCTGGCTGACTTCTTTAGCTTTACGTGGGCGCCTTCCGAGGGCCACTACGGCATCTTGTCGCTGCTTGCTGGCTCGGGTCTGGTGACCGTCGGTGCGCTCGCCATGGGCGTGCCGCTGGGCGTGGGTACGGCCGTTTACCTGGTCGAGATTGCCAGCAAGCGCGTGCGCAAGCTCATCAGCCCCGCCGTTGACCTGCTGGCGGGCATACCCTCCATCATCTACGGCTTCTTTGGCATGATCATCATCCGCCCGTTTATCGCACAACTGACCGGCGGCCTTGGTTTTGGTGCGCTGACGGCGTGGTTTGTGCTCGCCATCATGATCGTCCCTACCATCACCACGCTCACCATCGATGCTCTCAATTCCATTCCCATGGGCATTCGCGAGGCATCGTATGCCATGGGCGCCACAAAGTGGCAGACCATCTATAAGGTCGTGCTACCTGCCGCGAAGCTGGGTATCGTTGATGCCATCGTGCTGGGTATGGGCCGTGCCATCGGCGAGACCATGGCCGTGCTCATGGTCGTAGGTAACGCCCCGGTTATTCCCGACAGCATTGCGAGCCCCATCTCGACGCTCACGAGCCAGATTGCGCTCGACATGAGCTATTCCTCGGGTCTGCACCGCTCGGCGCTGTTCGGCATGGGTGTGGTCCTGTTTATCATCTCCGCCACGCTGGTGGGTATCGTTCGTCTGATTTCCAAGAAGAAGAGGGGGTAGGCTATGTCCGATTCCGTTGACACGACGGTCGATACGACCTCGTCGCGCGAGCGCATCAAGCGTGCCCTTTCCCACGGCAAGAAGGGCCGCATCAACAAGGACCTGTCCAACAAGATCATGCTTGGCGTGTTTCGTGCCGCTGCCTACATCACCACGCTGGTGCTGGTCGCTATCATCGCCTACGTGGTCATTAACGGCCTGCCGCATATCTCGCTCGACTTTATCTTCGGTTGGCCCCAGGGCGTCAACGCCGAGGGCGGAATTTGGCCTACGATCGTCTCGACCGTCTACGTGACGGCGCTCGCCATGCTTATCTGCACGCCGATCGCTGTGCTGGCAGCCGTCTATCTGGCCGAGTACGCCAAGCAGGGCAAGGTCGTCGAGCTCATTCGCTACGCTGCTGACGCTTTGGCCTCGGTGCCCTCCATCGTTATGGGTCTGTTTGGCTACGCCTTGTTTGTCGAAGCCATGGGCTTGGGCCTTTCGATGGTCTCTGCCGCCCTGGCACTCGCGCTCTTGATGCTTCCCATCGTCATGCGCACCACCGAAGAGGCCATTCGCGCCGTTCCGCGCTATATCCGTTGGGGCGCGTACGGCCTGGGCGCCACCAAGTGGCAGGTTGTCTCCAAGATCGTGCTTCCTTCTGCCTTTGGCCGTATTGCCACGGGCATCGTCCTCGCCATCGGCCGTGCCATTGGCGAGACCGCGGTGGTGCTCTACACCATGGGGCAGGCCATCAATCTACCTATTTCGCCGCTCGATTCCGGCCGCCCCATGACGGTTCACCTGTACCTGCTTGCCAACGACGGCATCAACATGAACGCAGCCTACGGCACCGCGCTCTTGCTGATGGTGATCATTTTGGCCTTCAACCTGTTTGCGCGCTTCCTGTCGCGCAAGCGTCGCTAGTTAAGGAGTCCCATGTCCGTTTATCAGTCCGCTCCCACGCTGGAGCAAGCGGCCATTACGGCCAAGGATTTCAACTTTTGGTACGGTGACTTTCATGCGCTGACGGGGCTCGACCTCAACATCGCCAAAAACGCCATCACCTCGTTTATTGGCCCTTCGGGCTGCGGCAAATCGACGTTTTTGCGCTGCATCAACCGCATGAACGACCTGATCGAGGGCACGCGCATCGAGGGCACCATGACGCTCGACGGCAACGATATCTATGCCGAGGGTGTCGACCCGGTCGATCTCCGTCGTCGCGTGGGCATGATCTTTCAGCAGCCCAACCCGTTTCCCAAATCCATCTACGAGAATGTCGCCTTTGGCCCTCGTCTGCAGGGCGTGACTAGCAAAAGCGACCTCGATGACATCGTGGAAGAATCGCTCAAGCGCGCCAACCTCTGGAAAGAGGTATCCAATCAGCTCAACAAGGATGGTTTGGCGCTCTCGGGCGGTCAGCAGCAGCGTCTGTGCATCGCGCGCGTGCTTGCGGTGCAACCCGATGTCCTTCTGATGGACGAGCCCTGCTCCGCCATCGACCCCACGTCCGTCTCTAAGGTCGAGGATTTGATGGCCGAGCTGGCGCCCGAGATGACGATCATCATCGTCACGCATTCAATGCAGCAAGCAGCTCGTATCAGCGACTACACCGCATTCTTCTTGCAGGAAGTTGCCGGCGAGCCCGCCACACTCATCGAGTATGGTCAAACCGACGCGATCTTCACCAGCCCGGTGGACTCGCGGACGGAGGACTATATCACCGGCCGCTTTGGCTGATCGGTGCGACTAGTCCCAAGCCGATCGGACCTGGACCGGTGCGTATTCACTGTGCGGGCGGCATGACCGCACCCAACTGATTGGAGTGAACCATGCGCAAACTGTTTTCCCGTCAGCTCATCGAGGCCCGCCACGAGATGCTGAGCATCTACGAGGCCGTCGATCTGGCCCTCCACGATGCCGTGAAGGCCTATGTGACCGACGACCGCAAGCTCGCCACCAAGACCAAGAAGCGCACGCTTTCGATTGACGCGCGCTGCGCCAACCTAGAGGCCGTCTGCTACAACCTGATTGCCACGCAGTCGCCGGTCGCCTCCGACTTCCGCCTGCTTCAGACGATCATCTACGTCGACTTTAACCTGCAGCGCATGACCGATAAGGTCCGTCAGATCTGCCGCGCCACGCGTCATATGATCAAGGCTGACATCTCGCTGCCCAAGGAGCTTGTCGGCACGGTCGAGGCCGAGGCTGAGGCCGTCTACCAGGTGCTGGGCTCTTCGCTTTCTGCGCTCGTCACTAACGACATGTCCATCATCTGCAACCTGGCCGTCGAGGACGAGCCGGTGCACGCGGCGTACGAGAAGTTCTTCCGCACCTTTAACCGCATGGACACCGGCGATTTTATGGACGATGACAGCAACTATGACGACCTGCGCCGCGCTATCATGGTTTCGCGCTACCTCGATCGTATCGCCTCGATTTCCATCGATGCCGCCTGCCGTCTGACCTTCCTTTTGACCGGACAGCGTATGACTGCCGGCGATATCGCCCGCACTGATGAGGATGAGCTCGAGAGCATGCGTGTGCCTTCGGGCGAGGGTGTTATCATGAGGCCCGCCGTCGACGCGCGCTACGTTGCCAAGGTGCCCGTTAACGAGGTCAGCGAGGGTCTTCGCTACCTGCTCGATCATCTTGAGGACGAGGACGATGGCGAGGACGACGAGGAGTAAGCGATCCCGTTCGTCGAAAGATTGTAAATACCTAAGTGAGCGCGGCCTTGCACATGCGGGGCCGCGCTCTTGCGTTAGCATGGGGCTACTTGTTTGGCTGTCAGCGGAGGCGATTGGCAATGGATAATTATTTGGACTTGATGCGCGCTCGCCGCGAGCAGATTCTGGAACGTTTTTATGCGGCGCTTGATCGCGCGGGCCGCCCCCACGACGCCGCGCGCCTCATTGCCGTGTCCAAGACCGTTGGTGTCGATGAGACCGTTGCCGCCATCCAGGCGGGGTATCGCCATTTTGCCGAGAACCGCCCGCAGGAGCTGGTTCGCAAGCTCACGGGTCTGGCGGAGCATCCGGAGCTGCCCGAGGTGCGCTTCGATATGATCGGCAACCTGCAGACCAATAAGATAAATGCGGTGCTGGGCTCAGCCGAGCTGATTCACTCGGTGGGTTCGCTGCATCTGGCGCAGGCGATCTCGAGCCGTGCTGTCCGCAAGATTGGGGCAGGCGAGCTCGCCGGCCCTCAGCGTGTGCTCATTGAGGTCAATGTGAGTGGTGAGGAGTCGAAGGGAGGCTTTTCGCCCGATGAGATTCGCGCCGCCGCGGGTGAGCTTGCGGAACTTGAGGGAATTTGCGTACAGGGGCTTATGACTATGGCGCCCCGGGGGAATAAGGATGTGGCACGCCGCACCTTTGCGGGGCTTCGTGAACTGAGGGATGAGCTGGAGGCGGCGCATCCCGATTTGAACCTGCCTGAGCTTTCCTGCGGCATGAGCGAGGACTTTGAGCCTGCCCTTGAGGAGGGCTCTACGCTCGTTCGCCTGGGCAGGGTAGTATTTAGCCCGGAGTTTGCAGTAAAATAAGGCTCTGAAGTGCGCACTGATTATCGGGGCGCCTGCACTAAACCGCGAGAGGACACAACCATGGGCTTCCTTGACGAGATTAAAAATAAGATGCACCTGGGCGGCCAGCAGGGTTACGAACAGGGTTATGGCCAGGGCGACGACTACGGCTACGATGACGGCTATGACGATAGTTATCAGGGCAACGGCTACAGCGGTGCTTCGGGCGAGGGCTTCTACACCCAAGACGAGCCGAGCAACGGCTTGCTTGGTCAGACGCGCCGCGGTGAAGCTGAGTCGGTTGCCGTGTATACGCGCTCCGGTCAGCTGGTCGGCGATGACTCCCGCCATGCCACGACGTATAACCCGCCTTCGCGCTCGCAGGACAGTGTTGCGAGCGGTTATCGTCCCGGTGCCTATGACACGCCGTCGAGCTACGCCGAGAACACCCGCGCCCGTGCCGCCGCTGCACCCGCGCCTGCACCGAGCGATGCCTCGGCCTATGCGAGCAATATCATCAACGCCACGCCGCAGCTGCCGGCCTATGTCCTGCGCCCCGAGAGCTATGACGACGTGGAGACTGTGGTGCGCCGCGTTCGCACCAAGCAGCCTGTCGCACTGATTTTTGTGGGCGTACGCACCGAAGTTGCCAAGCGTGTCTTGGACTTCTCTTACGGCTTTGCCTGCGGTCTGGGTGCCACGGTCAAGGAGGTGGGTGACCGCGTGTTCATGGTGCTGCCCGCCGGCTGCGAGGTCAAAGATTCTGACCTCAAGAAGCTTCGTGCTGACGGCTATCTTAAGTAAAGACAAGACGAGGAGATTCCCATCAACATCTACACTATCGTCCAGCTGGTCAACACGCTGTTCAACTTCTATTCCACGCTCATAGTCGTCTATTGCTTTATGACGTGGATTCCCATGAAGCAGGGTGGTTTGCTCCAGGATATTGCCGCGGTGCTCGATAGCGTGTGCGGTCCGTGGCTTAACCTGTTCCGTCGTTTCATCCCGCCGATGGGCGGTATCGATTTTTCGCCGGTCGTTGCGATTATTGCGTTGCAGTTGGTGCAGAGGCTGGTTCTGCAGCTTCTTATAGGTATACTCGTATAGAACTGGCTTTGTAACTTACGTCGGGCGTGTAGCGCCGAGGCGATGAAAAAGGAGACTTGTTATGGCTATTACCCCTGCAGACATCCAGGCTCAGACTTTCTCTGAGGCCAAGCGTGGCTACGATCCTGCCGAGGTCGACGTCTTCTTGGAGACGCTGTCTTCCGAGGTTGACGCTATGCTCGCTAAGATCGTTGACCTTAAGGGTCGTCTGACTGCTACCGAGCAGCAGCTTGCCGATGCACAAGCTCAGCTTGCCCAGGCTCAGGATACCGCCGACCAGGCCGTTCCTGCCGCCCCCGTGGCTGCTCCCGCCCCTGACTTCTCCGCTCAGGAGCGCCAGATTTCCGCTGCCCTGATCGCTGCCCAGCAGACCGCTGAGACTATCGTCAACGATGCCAACGAGAACGCTGAGCGTATCCGCAACGAGGCTGACGCCAAGGCCCGCGAGGTTATCCGCCAGGCTCTGACCGAAAAGCAGGCCGAGCTCGAGGAGATCGATCGTCTCAAAGCTTCCCGTGAGGAGTTCAAGGCCGAGTATCTCAAGCTCATCCAGCACTTTATGGACGATGCCCAGAACTCCTTCCCGGCCGATCTGATGGCCTCCACACCGGTCGGTTCTGCCGCTTCTCCTGCGGTGACTGTTCCCGCCGAGCCGCTGCCCGTCGCTGACCCGGTTGTCCCCGTGGCCGATCCCTTCGCCCCGATTGACAACTTTGCTGCCGACGACCTGGACTAACATTCGGCCTACAATTTAGTGCCTAGAAAGGACCCGCAGCTTGCGGGTCCTTTTTTATGACTGTGCCGGGGTGCGTAACATAAAAACCGAGCCCTGCACATAGTGGCGCAGAACTCGGCGAACGGGTGAGCGGTCAAGGGTAGGTTTTAAGGCATGTCCCAAAAATCTACTTGAGGAGGAAGTCGGGGAGGGGAATGGTGCGTGCCTCGCGATGCTCGGGATTGGCGATGTGGTCGGCAGGATAGCCACAGACGAGCATGTGATAGGGATAGACGCCCTTGGACAGATTGAACTGCTCCTGTGCCACCTCAGGCTTGAAATGGCACACCCAGCACGTTCCCAGGCCCTGCTCGGTGGCCTCCATCATCATCTGATCACACACGATGGACGTATCGATTTCGCTGGAATTCATCTGATCATACGGGCGCACCCAAGCATCATCGGTAACGCTGCAAATAAGGAAGACAAGCGGGGCCCCAAAGATAGACCCATCACGAGCAAACCGAGGCTGACAAGCAGCAGCCTTCTCCAGAAGCTCAGGCGTATCCAACACCATCACACGGGTTGGATGGTTATTACAAGCAGAAGGAGCAATACGCCCAGCCTCAACAATGGCATCCACCACAGCCTGCTCAACAGAACGATTCTCAAACTCGCGACAAGAATACCGACCCCGAGCCAGATCCAAATAACTCACAACCAAGCCCTCCAAATTCAGTGTATCAACCCAAAACAAAACAAAGGGCACCCAAAGCCCCATCCAGCCAAACGTTTAAGGCGGTCCCAAAGTTCCCGATCGGGCCCAAAGGCCCTGCCAACAAAAGCCCCATCGCTTTCAAAGTATCAGCCAAAGTTCCCAATGGTGGTACGTAAGGCGAAGGGCCGGCCACGGTTTACTTTCGAACGACTCTGCAAAGCAGCCGGAGTGAGAAAGCAAACCGTGGCCGGCCCTTCGCCGCCGGGACACGTACCCCCAATTAACTGTTCTTCATGACAATCGAATCCACGACATCGGCCACATTCTCGCAGCAGTCAGCGCAGTACTCCAGGAAGGCGTACACGTCACGCCAAGCGATGACCTCGAGCGGGTCCTTGCCGTTAACGTGCAGGTTGCGCATGGCGTTGATGTAGAGCTCGTCGGCCTCGGACTCGATGGTGTTGATCTGGATGACGAGCTCGCGCAGGGTCTTGGACTTGCGGTAGTTGGGCAGCTCGACCATCAGGTCCTTCATGGCGCGGCAGGCGTCGGTCACCTTGTGGGCGATGACGATGGCATCGGGGTGGATGCTCTGGATGTTGGTGAAGTAGACGCGTTGCACGACGCCCTCGATACGATCGAGCACGGTGTCGAGAGAGCAGCTCATCAGGTCTAGATCCTCGCGCTCAAGCGGGGTGATAAAGGCGGTGAGCAGGGCGTCTTCGAGCTCGTGGTGCTTCTTGTCTGCCGCATGCTCAATCGCATGCATCTTATCGAGCATGTCGTGGATCTGCGCAGGGTCAAAGTTCTCAAAAATCTTGGTGAGCAGCTCTGCGGCCTGGACGGCGAGGTCGGCGCAGGCGACGTAGTTGTCAAAGTAGAACGAATCGGGTTTCTTTGCCATGAGTGGTCCTTTCGAGGTGAAGATGGGCGGGCGAGGTAATGCAGTCCGGATGGACGTTCGGTTTGACTAGAGGAACATCATGAACAGCTTGGCCATGACAAAGCTGATGAGTCCGCAGGCGGGGAAGGTGAAGAACCAGGTGAACATCATGTCCTTGACGACGCCGAAGTTGATGGCCGAAAGGCGCTTGACGGCACCGACGCCCATGATGGCGCAGGTCTTGATGTGGGTGGAGGACACGGGGATGCCGGTAAGGGTGGCAAGCAGCAGGTTTGCGGCGCCCGCCAGGTCGGCGGAGAAGCCCTGGTACTTTTCGAGCTTGACCATGCTCTGGCCGACGGACTTGATGATGCGCTCGCCGCCCACGCTGGTGCCGATACCCATAGTGGCCGAGCACAGCAGCATAATCCAGATGGGGATGCCTGCATCGCCGACGCTCGTCTGGCCGCTGGCAAAGGCCACGCCTAAAAAGAGCACGCCGATGAACTTCTGTCCATCCTGCGCGCCGTGCATAAAGCTCATGGCCGCAGCGCTCGCGATCTGAGCGTATTTAAAGAAGACATTGGCACGTCGCCTGTTGGCGGCGGCGAAAAGAATCGAGACGAGCTTGCACAGGACCCAGCCCATGACAAAGCCCAGGCCGATGGAGAGCGCCAGGCCGTAGATGACCTTCATCCACTCGTGGACGTTGACGCTGCTCGCACCGCCGAGGGCGATGGCGGCACCGGTCAGGCCGGCGATAAGGCTGTGGCTTTGCGAGGTGGGGATGCCAAAACGCGACGCTGTGGCGCCGTAGACGACGATGGAGAACAGCGCCGCGCATAGGCAGGCGAGCGCCATGGTGCTGTTTCCGCCAAAGTCGACGATATGTGAGATGGTGTTGGCGACGCTCGCGTTAAAGTGCGTCATGATGAGCACGCCGAGGAAGTTGAATGCGGCGCTCATGAGAATGGCGGCGCGGGCGGGCATGCAACGCGTAGTGACGCAGGTCGCGATGGCGTTGGGCGCGTCGGTCCATCCATTGACGAAGATGGCGCCCAACGCGAGGATCACGGTGACGGCAAGGACTGGGTTCGACACAATTTGGCCGAGGAAGGTTGAGAACGTTACGTCCATATATGGGCTTTCTCGAAGTTTGCAGACACGTTACAAAAACATGATAAATCGTATCACCTCCTGTGGGTTTCTTTACCGAGTTCTGATGGGAGAAGTGAACTTTTTGGCACTAAAATTGAATATTAGCCCTGTTGACCGCGGGTGTTCTTTTTGCTAACACGCCATGCGGACACGTGCGATTACTACGACACTCCAAAACCACAGTCTGTTCGCTTTACAACATGCAAACATGCGTTCGATAATAGGAGGCATGGAATATCGACAGACAGATGGCAAAACTCGGCGCGTGCACAAGCAGTATGTGGACGTCGTGGCTCGCATCCTCGCGGGCGGACAGGTCGTGCCGGTCACTGTCTGCTGGGTCGACGGTCGTTGCTTTACGATTGACGAGATTGTCTCGACCACTGGGTTTGGCCTGACGGTTCACGGCATCCGTACGGCAACCTATAAGGTGCGTTTTGGCGGGCACGCGACCGAGTTGTATCTGGAGGACCAGACGCGCGAGCGGGCAGACGGCTCGCAGGCACACGTGATGCGTTGGTGGGTCTGGGCCTTTGATCGTACGCTTGAGGGCGAGCGCCGTAGGTAAGGACGTGCGGCATTCGGGTACAATAGCAGGAATCTTGTCAGCTACTGCGCCGTTATTTGTGGCACTTTTTGAAAGGACGAACCTATGAACGATATCCAGGGCTATCAGAACGGCCCCGTCGAGAGCGGCGCAAGCCGCGCCAAGGAGATGTCGCCGCGCGCGTACAATCTCGCCATGTCTGCCCTGATCTTCTTGGGCTTTTGCGCCATGGGCGCCGGCGCCTACTTTACGAGCACCATGTCGTTTGCGCGCATGATGATGAGCGGCGCCGCCTTGCCGCTGGTCTTTGGCTCGTTTATTTTGACCATCGTCGGCATGGTCATGATGTCGGCCGCCGCCAGCAAGCAGTCCGTGGGCCTGTCCCTTGTGGGCTACGTAATCTTTGCGAGTACCTTTGGCCTGACCGCGTCGTTTGGCCTTGCCAACTACGACCTGCCCACCATCAACACTGCCTTTATCGCCACGGCCGCCATCACCTTTGTCTTTGGAGCCTTGGGCGTGACGTTCCCCAAGTTTTTCCAGCGCGTATATGGCATCGGTTTTGGCATTCTGCTCGCCACTATTCTGGTTGAGATCGTGCTGATGTTCATGGGCGTCTCGCAGACCATCACCGATCTGATCGTGATCGTGGTGTTCGCCGGCTTTATTGGCTACGACACCTATGTTGCCACGACGGTGCCGCCTACGCTGCCCAACGCCGCGCTTATGGCCTCTAACCTGTTCGTGGATATTATCAACGTGTTCCTGCGCATTTTGAACATCCTCGGCCGTCGCGATTAAAACGCGGCATTGCGACGCTTCCTGCCGGACACGGTAAAACGATGCGAAAGGCGGTCCTTCGGGGCCGTCTTTTTTGTGCGCGGCGGGGTATCATGGATGGGAAAAAGCCGATAGCGGCAGGGGCAGGGAA
>URGG01000032.1 GCA_900547345.1 uncultured Collinsella sp.
GCGCCCTTGAAGTTGAACGTCAGATTGTCCAAATGCGGCCCGCGCAGCGTCGAGCCGTTACGCGGTTCGTAGAACCGCGTAACAAGTTAGTACATCTTTGCGCCGGCGGGGATGGAGGCGTCGAGCTGGATCAGGTTGAGGCGCTCCTCGCCCTCCTCCTCGTGGACAGCGCTGATCAGCATGCCGCAGCTGGGAATACCCATCATCTTGCGCGGAGGCAGGTTGGTGATGGCGAGCAAGGTCTTGCCAACCAGGTCCTCGGGCTCGTAATAAGCGTGAATACCGGAGAGGATGGTGCGGTCGGTGCCGGTGCCGTCGTCGAGCGTAAAGTTCAGCAGCTTCTTGGACTTCTTGACGGCCTCGCATGCCTTGACCTTCACAGCGCGGAAGTCGCTCTTGGAGAAGGTATCAAAGTCGACGAACTCCTCAAACAGCGGCTCAACGGCGATCTTGGAGTAATCGAGCGTGGGCTTAAGCGACTTAACGAATGGGCTCGCGGCGTTGCCGGCCTCGGCAGCCTTGGCGGCAGCGGCACCGGACTGGAAACCCTTCTCGGGCTTCATGTGCGGGAACAGCAGCACGTCGCGGATAGAAGCCTGGTTGGTAAGCAGCATGACCACGCGGTCGATACCAATGCCAATACCGCCCGCGGGAGGCATACCGTACTCGAGGGCGCGCACGTAGTCCTCGTCATACTCCATGGCCTCATCGTCGCCGCCGGCCTTCTCGGCCATCTGGGCGGCAAAGCGCTCGGCCTGGTCGACCGGGTCGTTGAGCTCGGAGAACGCGTTGGCGTACTCGTGGCCGGCAATAACCAGCTCAAAGCGGTGCGTCAGGCGCGGGTCGTCCTCAAAACGCTTGGCAAGCGGGCTGACCTCGATGGGGTAATCGCACACGAAGGTCGGGTTGACGATGGTGTCCTCGCCCAGCTCATCGTAGATCTCGGCGATAATCTTGCCGGCGGTCCACTCGGGCTTAATCTCCAGGCCCTTCTCGCGCGCGGCGGAAGCAAGCTCCTCGACCGGCGTGTCGATGGTGACCTGCTTGCCGAGCACATCGGAGACGATGTCGGTCATGGGACGGCTGGCCCACTCACCAGAAAGGTCGATGGTCTGGCCCTGGTACTCGATGACCTCGGGGTTGCCGATGGCCTTGTTGGCAGCCTTGATGACACCCTGGGCGAGTGCCTTCATGCCCTCGAGGTCGGAGAAGGCACGGTAGGCCTCCATCGTGGTGAACTCGGGGTTGTGGGTAAGGTCCATGCCCTCGTTACGGAAGATGCGGCCGATCTCGAACACGCGCTCAAAACCACCGACAATGCAGCGCTTGAGGTGCAGCTCGGTGGCAATACGCAGGTAGCACTCCTGATCGAGCGCGTTGAAGTGGGTAATGAACGGCTTGGCAGTAGCGCCGCCCTGGATGGTCTGCAGGATGGGGGTCTCGACCTCCATGTAGCCGTCGGACTCCATAAAGCGACGGAAGGTGGAGAGAATCTGCGAACGCTTACGGAAGGTCTCGCGAACGTCGTCGTTGGCGATCAGGTCGACATAGCGCTGGCGATAGCGGGTCTGCTTGTCGGAAAGACCGTGGAACTTCTCGGGCAGCGGACGAACGGCCTTGGCAAGCAGGGTCGCGCTCTTAGGAGCAACGGAAAGCTGGCCGCGCTGGGTGCGCACGACCACGCCGGTCACGCCCAGGATGTCGCCCAGGTCGAGGGCCTTGAGCGTATTCCAGGCAGCCTCGTCCATGTCGTTGATGCGGCAGAACAGTTGAATCTCGGCAGTCGCATCGCGCACGACGATGAACATGATCTTGCCCTGACCGCGCTTGGCGACCACACGGCCGGCGATCTTCACGACATCCTCGGTGTCCTCACCATCGGCAAGATCGGCGTACTTAGTCTCGATATCGGCGACGTAGTCCTCAAGCTCAGAGTGCTCGGGATAGGGGTTCTGGCCCGCCTCGAACAGGGCGGCGCGCTTGGCCAGGCGGGTGGCGCGCTCGTCGTTGAGCGTCGATGCCTGATCGGCGGCGTTCTGGTTCTCTGCCATAAGTTAGCTCCTCAAACTAAAACGCTCCCCAGGATTCGGTCCCAGGGAGCGAAAACATACCTTTACGCGGGACCGTGGTCTAGCGTGCGATCTTGGCGATGGTGTAGACGCGAGTCTTGCCGGAAGGCGTAACGACCTCGACGGAGTCGCCCTCGCCGTGACCGATGATGGCGTGACCGACCGGAGACTCGTTGGAAATCTTGTGCTCGAGCGAGTTGGTCTCGGTGGTACCGACGAGCGTGACTTCCATGACCTCGCCGTTGGGATCAATCAGCGAAACGGTGGAACCGATGGAGACGGTCAGGTCGCCCGTGGTGGCAGCAACCTGAGCGTTGGCAAGGATGGCCTGGATCTCGGCGATACGAGCGGCGTTCTGGGCCTGCTTGTCCTTAGCGGCGTCGTACTCGGAGTTCTCCGAAAGGTCGCCGAACGCGCGGGCTTCCTTGATGTCCTCGACGATCTCCTTGGCGTAATCGCCCTCACGCCAAGCGAGCTCCTCGACGAGCTTCTGGCGGCCCTCAGCGGTCAGTACGATCTGGCTTGCGTCCATACGGATATCTCCCCAACTCTGATCAAACAATCAACTGTCAACAAAACGAAAAAGACCGGCTAGCCTGCGGGCAAGCCGGTCAGGTGCTCACCCCAAAGGGATGGGACTACTCTGCGTCCGCGTCGCTGTCCTCTGCCTGCTTCTTCTTGGCAGCAGCGAGCTTGGCCTCGAGCTCAGCGATCTCCTTGTCCTCCTCGGACTGCTCGACCACGACCTCCTCGGCCTGCTTGGTCTCGGCCTTATCGTCGCCTTCCATACCCTCGCGGATATTCTTGACGGTAGAGCCGAGGGACTTGCCGAGCTTCGGCAGGTTCTTGGGCCCGAAGATAATCAGGACAACGACGAGAATAATGATGAGCTCAGGAGCCCTCAGTCCAAACATGTAGACCTCCACAATACAGCGAGACAAGCTCGAATGAGTATACCGCGGGTATCGCGGTATCACAACACTAGCTAAAAAAAGGGACCGCAAGAAGCGGTCCCTCCTCATGCTCTGGTCGGGTTGACTGGATTTGAACCAGCGACCCCTGCGTCCCGAACGCAGTGCTCTACCAAACTGAGCCACAACCCGTTAGCTCGACTATAGTAACAAAGATTTTCGCCGTGTGCCAGAGAAATTTTTATTTCTTTGGCGCGTCGATTTGAACCGTGTTGGGAATAAGCTCAGTCGCGCAGGCCCACCAGCCATTTTGCTGGGCAGCATCGGCAAGCCTTTCGGCCGTGGCAGCGGTGTCGCAAATGGCAAACGAGCAGGCACCCGATCCGCACACATCTACAGCAACGGTTCCGTCCTGTTTACGCAGCCAGTCGAGGACCGTTTGAATCTGCGACTCCATCTGTGCGGAAATGACACCAAGGTTGTTATGGATGAGTGCATATGCCGTCTCGGCATCACCAGCACGCAAGGCAGAAGCTATCGCGCCGGGCTTGTCCGCAGGCACCGGGGCCTCGTCAAAACGTCGATAGGCTTCAATTGTCGAAACGCTTGCCTCGCGCGGCTTGACCAGCACGACGGGCGTCGCGGGCAGCGCGGGGTACTCAGTTGCCAGCACGTCTCCCCCACCTACGTAGAACGCAGGACTCGCGTGCAAAAAGAACGGGACGTCAGCACCAATGCCCCGCGCAATATCGTCGAGCGCTGGGTCGGTGCGATCAATGCCCCAGAGCTCCGCCAAGGCGACAATGACCGCGGCCGCATCCGTCGAGGGGCCGCCCAAGCCGGCGCACAATGGAATGCGCTTCTCAATCGTCACGCAGATGTTTGCCTCGCGGCCATAATGCTCGGCCATAGCAACCGCAGCCCGATACGCCGTATTCTTTTGCATGGGAAAATCTGATGCCGGAACCGTCTGGACGGTCAGCGCCTGCGCCGGCGTGACCGTCACGGTATCGGAAAGACCGACGGCCACCATCAGGGAATCGACTCTGTGGTAGCCGCGGTCATCGCGCTCGGTATGAACCCCCAGGTAGAGGTTAATCTTTGCCGGCGCGGAAAGAGTCAGGGACCGATCGGTCACCGTTAGTGCTCCTCGAGCTGATTGCCGAGCGGGGTAAAGATGTGCTCGCCGCTCTCGGGGTCGAACAGCTCGACCTGACCGGTGAGCACATCGATATACTGGTAGGACTGACGCGACTTGCGGCCACGACGCTCGTCGACCTCGACAATGAAGACGGCCGGGTGGACGCTCTTGATGGTGCCCATGCGCTCGACGACGCGGGTACGGCCCATGTTGGCCTTAACCTTGACGCGATCGCCCACCATATCAGTCAGCTTCTCGTGGATGTCGTCGACGTGATTGACTTCCATCTCTTCCATGAACAGGGCCTCCAGAAGGTGCAATTCAAAAAGGGGATAATACCCCTAAGATAGACAAAACTCTAATACTATAGCACCCTGTTGTGGCCATACGCAAGTAGCTAAAAAAGCCCCGTCTCGAATACGTACCAGACGACAACCTCGCATGACCAGTTGTTACGCGGTTTGGTAAAACCGCGTAACCTAAAGGTTGTCGGTGTCCAAGACGATGGTGAATGGGCCGTCGTTGACCAGGTCGACCTTCATGTCGGCGCCAAAGATACCGTGCGCCACATGCTCAACGTCCTCGTGCACAAGCGTCAGGAAGTACTCGTAGAGCTCGTTGGCGACATCGGGGGCGCCGGCATCCGTAAACGATGGGCGGCGGCCGTGGCGGCAGTCGGCAAACAGCGTGAACTGCGACACCACGAGCACCTCGCCGTCGACATCGGCAAGCGCCAGGTTGGTCTTGCCGTTCTCGTCCTCGTTGATACGCAGCCCGCGGAGCTTGCCCCACAGCTTGTCGGCCTCGGCACGCGTATCGCCATGGCCCACACCCAGCAGCACCAGGTAGCCGCGTCCAATGCGACCCACGCACTCGCCGTCGACCGTCACGCCGGCGTTGAGCACGCGCTGCACCACCGCGCGCACGGCCTACTCCTCACCCGTCAGCTTGGCGGACAGATGCTCGAGCGCGTGGAAACGATGGCTGATGGCGTTCTTCTCGTCCGCCGTCAGCTCGGCCATGGTCTTGCCCGGCGTGTCGACCGGCAGGAACAGCGGGTCGTAGCCAAAGCCGTGATCGCCGCGGCCCTCGTGTGCGATAACGCCCTCGCAGGCGCCCTCACCATAGGTGACCAAACCGTCCGTGTCGATGAGCGCGACGACGCTCATAAAGCGCGCGGTGCGATCCTCGTCGGCCACGCCATCCAGGTTAACGAGCAGCTTGGCATTGTTGGCGGCATCGTCGCCGTGAACGCCCGCGTAGCGTGCGCTATACACACCGGGCTCACCGTCCAGCGCGTCGACGACCAGGCCCGAATCGTCGGCAATGGCCATGAGCCCCGTCTCTTCGACGGCAGCCTGCGCCTTGATGATGGCGTTCTCCAAAAACGTCGTGCCGTTTTCCTCGGGGTCCTCAAAATCGCCCAGCTGGCCGAGCGCCACAAAGCGCACCTCGGGCATGACCTTGCCCAAAATGGCCTCGATCTCGGTGAGCTTATGAGCGTTTCCGGTTGCCACGACGATGGTCGCCGCCGGGTCGAGGGTGTCGATGTCGATCTTCTCAAGTGCCATAACTGGCCTCCTTGTCTCTATAGCAATGCCGCGCCGAGGGCGACGAGGGCCTCTGTCTCTCCCCTCTCAATCAACGGCAGTCTTGTGTCTAGACGTCTCCGCAGATAAAACCTACCAAAATAAACCTGTCCCTTTTTGGCAGGTTAGGCGATGGCTTGGCGCTGAAGCTCGATGAGCTCGGCTATACCCTTGTCGCCCAGGTCGAGCAGGGCGTTGAGGCGCTTGCGGTCAAAGGGCGCCTGCTCGCCGGTGCCCTGGAGCTCGATCATCTCGCCGGTGTCGGTGGCGACGAGGTTCATGTCGACCTCGGCGTGACTGTCCTCGGAATAATCGAGGTCAAGCAGCGTATTGCCGTCGACAACGCCCATGGAGATGGCAGCCACCTGGCCGATAAGCGGGATGCGCTCGATCTTGCCCGCCTCGACCCACATGGCGAGGGCGTCGTGCAGCGCCACCCAGGCGCCGGTGATGCTCGCTGTACGCGTGCCGCCATCGGCCTGAATCACATCGCAGTCGACGGTGACGGTGTACTCGCCGAGCGCCTTCATGTTGACGACGGTACGCAGGCTGCGGCCAATGAGGCGCTCGATCTCCATGGAGCGACCCTTGCGGTTGGCGTGCTCGCGCTTGCAGCGCTTGCCGGTCGACGCCGGCAGCATGGCGTATTCCGCGGTCACCCAGCCGGCCTTAGCTCCCTTTCGCCAGCCCGGCACGCCCTCCTCGATAGTGGCGGCGCACAGCACGCGCGTGTCACCGAACTCGGCCAAACACGAGCCGTGGGCGTGCTTCATGACGCCACGAGTGAGCTTGACGGGGCGCAGCTCATTGGCGGCACGGCCGTTGGCGCGGTTGACCTGCATATACTCCATAGAAATATCCTTTCGGCAAAAGGTGAAAGTGAGCCTTTGGTCGGTGACCTTGTATCTATTTCAGTTCGTCGATATCGATATGCTCAATGCTCTTGAGCGGCTGGCCAAAGATAAAGCTACCCGCCACCGCAAACTCGGCAATGTTATCGGCCGTCGTGGCAAAACGATGCTGCGGCTCGGCGGCGTCGCCCGCCAGCTGCTCGCGGCGCGTGAGGATATCGGTCAGCTCGCGCGTGGTCTCCTCGGCGGAGCTCACGACGCGCACCCCAGGCCCCAGCGCATGGCGGATAGGTCCCACCAACAGCGGAAAATGCGTACAGCCGAGCACCACGGTATCGATGCCGTGGTCGCGCAGCGGCTCAACCGTGGCACCCACCAGCGCACGCACGGCAGGCGTATCGAAGATGTCCTCGTTCTCAAGCCACTGTTCCTGCAGATGTGCACCCGAGGCGAGCTCGTGTTCGACAACCTCGACAAAGCTCGAGGCTGGACAGCCGTATACATCGACGCCGGCATCCAGGTCCTGAATGGCGCGCGTATAGGCGCCCGAGCGAATAGTGAGGTTGGTGGCGAGCACGCCCACGCGACGCGTACGCGTGCTGTTGATTGCCGCACGGGCACCCGGCGCGATCACACCGATCACGGGAACGTCGAGCACCTGCTGGGCCAGACGCAAGGCCGCAGCGGTCGCCGTGTTGCAGGCGATGACCATAATCTTGACGTCGTGCTTCGAAAGCCAACGACCCGCCTGCAACGCAAACGAGCGCACTTCATCCTCGGTGCGCGTGCCGTAGGGGCAGCGCTTGGTGTCGCCAAAGTAGTAGACGGACTCGTGCGGCAGCGCCGTCGCGATGGCGCGCGCAACCGTCAGACCGCCCAAACCAGAATCGAACACGCCAATCGGGCGCGTGTCGCCTGCCGGATTCTCGATATCGGACATTACCTCACCAGTCTCTCTCGAAAAGACATGTCCAAGTGCGGCGGCGGCGCGCTACGAACGCGCCGCGACCAGCAGCTCTGCCGTCGCCGCCCAACCGTCGACAATTTTGCCACGCGTAACGAAAGCGTTCTCGCAAGCAGCCAGGAACTCGGGCGCGCCGGCGCTCGTCAGGCCATTCTCGACCAGGCAGAACGTGCCCACGTGATCGGCCATGTAGAAGTCGGACTCGGAATCGCCGAGCGCCAACGTCTCCTCGCGCTCGATCCCCAGGTGCTCGCAGAAGCGCGCAATGGCGACGCCTTTGTTGAGGCCCGCGGGGTTGATGTTGAATGCGCGACCGTCCTCGACGCGATCGAGCTCGAGCGTCGTCGGCTTGGACAGGTGAGTCAGATGGCCGTTGCACGCCCAGATCAGACCGCAGCCGGCCTCGTCCAGGATGGCCTGAACCTCATCGTCGGGCACATCGCCGCGCATGCCGACGGTGACCTCACGGTATTTGTAGCCGGTCGACATGTCGTTGTGATACTCGATCTTGTGCGGCCAGCGGGCGAGGATCTTCTCGCACACGCCGGTCTGCTCGATCACCTGGTGCGGCGTGAGGCCGCAAGAGGAGTCGTAGGGCATGTCGCCGGTCAGATACTCCCAATCGTTGGCTTTAAGGTCGTACATGACCAGACCGCCCATCTCGCCAATGTAGGAGTTGAGGCCGAGCACGCGCGCGTCCTCGTGGATCATGGTACGGTTGCGGCCCGAGGTGGGAACCACCTGAATACCAGCGCGAGCGAGCGCCACGACGGCCTCGACGAGTTTGGTCGAGGGGTTGCCGTCGTTGTCGCGCAGCACGCACGAGCCGGGTGCAAGCATCGTGGCATCCAGGTCGGTAAAGACGTACTTGACCTTGGCCAAGCGCTCGCGCATCTCGCCCGAAAGCTCGGCGACGGTCGGCAGGGTATTGTGGGACATGGTTACTCCGTTTACGTAGAAGGGTTTGGACTTGGACGGCATGTTTTGATTGAGGGAACACGCTTATGGCGACAGCGCACTCAGGGCGCCGCCGCCATCATGGTTCATTAGTCAAACTGGGCAACATCGATCAGGCGATTGGCCAGCGAAAGGTCGCTCTCGATGGGCACGAACTCGTCGCCCACGTGCATGAGCTCCTCGTCACCCTTTGCCAGCAGCAAGACAATGGTGGGAGCATCGGGGTTGACGTACTCCTCGCGCGCCGCCTTGAACGCCGCATGCACAGCGGCTTCGCGATCGAGGATGATCTTGTTCGGCGTATCGTCGGGAACATGTTCGGCAAGCTCGCGACAGACCTTCATCGGGTCCTCGTGAGCCGGGTCCTCATTGGCAAAGATCATCAGGTCGGAATACGGTGCGGCCTCGCGCGGAAGCTGCTCGCGGCGCTCCTGCGCCTTGCCGCCGGCAGCGCCAAACACCGCAATGACCGGACTAGCGGGAAACGCGCGCTTGACCGACGAGAAAAGCGAGCGGAACGAAAGCTGGTTGTGCGCGTAGTCGACGACACAAATCACGCGGCCGTCCTTCGACTCCACGACCTCCATACGGCCCGGCACACGCAGTTTTGAGAGGCCCTTCTTGATAGCCTCGATACCGATGCCGATCTCGCGCGCAGCGGCGATAGCGACCAGCGCGTTCTCCACGTTAAAGTCGCCCGCGATACCCAGCAGGACCTTCTCCCCCGCCTCGGACTCGTCGGCGCTCATGCCGTGCAAGTTGAACTCGATGTTAAAGCCGAGCATGCGGACATCGCTCGCCCACAGGCTTGCCTCGGGATGCTCGACGCCAACGGTCACCAAGCGCTCGGCCGTCGACGCTGCCTCTAGCACACGGTCAACCTCTTCGGTGCCTAGATTCACCACGGCGGTCTTTGCCTGGTCAAAGATCCTGAGTTTGCTCTCAAAATAATCCTCAAACGTGGGGTGTTCGATCGGCGAGATGTGGTCGCGGCCGATGTTGAGGAAGCACGCCACGTCAAACGGCAGATTCTCGACGCGTTGGTACTTGAGCGCCTGGCTCGAAACCTCCATGACCATGGACTGGCGACCGGACGTGCGGCAGTTGGCGATATGGCGCCAGACCTCGGGGGCCTCGGGCGTAGTATTGGTGCTCTCGTAGCGCTCGATGCCATCGTCGGTACTCACCGAGCCGATCATGCCGCAGGACTCGCCCGCCGCTTTGATAATCGACTGGAGCATAAAAGCGGCCGTGGTCTTTCCCTTGGTGCCGGTGATGCCCACGATCTTGACGTCGTGGTCGGGACGGTCGTAGACCTCCGGCGGCAACAGGGCCATGGCCGTGCGAACACTATCAACAACCAGCATCGCAGCACCGCTCTCCTTCGCCAGCGGCTCCAGAGACTCCACCAGCGCCCCCTCCCACACCACCGTCCCTGCAGCGACTCCTCGCACACAAATGCGACGGCGCCCGCATCGAGCGCCATGCTCAAAAACGCGGGCTTAAAGGCAGCACCTTTACAGAAGAACACGTCACCTGCCGAGACCGCGCGCGAATCAAACGAGCAACCGGTCACGGCACGCTCGTCAACCTGCTCTGATGCGCGCAGCTCGCCGCACACATCGAGCAGCTTGGCAAGCGTATCGACCGTGGTCACGGTCGCGGAATCCGAATGGTGCATCTTTCACCTTTCTCAGCCATTTGGCAGGGACGGTTTTCATAGTAACTGAAACGTGCTCGCGCAAAAACGGCTCCCGGAGGAGCCGTTACGCGCAGGCATTCGTAGGCCGAGACTAGGCAGCCTGAACAGAAGGCTGGTCCTCGTCGATAAAGAAGCGCTTGTACCACACTAGGAACACGAGCGGCGTATAGATCTTGCGCTGGAAATCGCCCTTGCCCGCAAAGTGCAGATCGAGCAGGTGCATGAGCTCGTCGGTATTGAAGAACTCACTTGCCCACGGCGCGGTGAAGTACTCCTTGACATAGTCGTACCACTTTTGCTCGCGCAGCCAGTAGACAATCGGCACCGGGAAGCCCACCTTGGGACGGGTGGCCCACTCATCGGGCAGCGACTTGTTGGCAGCGTGGCGGAGTACCTGTTTGTTGCCGTTCTCGTTGATGCGGTAGCGGTCGGGAATGTGCTCGGCGAACTCCATGACTTTGCGGTCCAGGAAGGGCACGCGCAGCTCCAGCGAGTGCGCCATGCACATCTTGTCGGCCTTGAGCAGAATGTCGCCCGGGAGCCACATGTTCATGTCCAGGTACTGCTTCTTGACCAGCTCGGGCTGACCCTTCACGCGCGCATAGATGGGTGCAGCGAGCTCGAAGGCGCCATCGCCGGTGTTGTACTCGGGCTTGAGCACGCCGTCGACCTCGCGCTCCGGCCATACCAGAGCCTGTCCCAGGAACGACTTCTCGGGAATCTCGGCACCCTTGACCAGGAAGTTATGTCCCTTGAAGTACGGCATATGCAGCGCCAGGTTACCGAGCGCGCGACGGATGGGCAGCGGCACCATCTTTTTGTACTTGCGCACCGGGACCGTGTCCTCGTAGTAGGCGTAGCCGCCAAAGAGCTCGTCGGGGCCTTCGCCCGAAAGCACGACGGTGACGTCCTTGCGGGCCATCTCGGCCAAGAACCACAGCGGCACGGAAGACAGGTTGGACTGCGGCTCGTCCATGTGATACTGGATGTCCTCGAGCGCACCGAAGAACTCGTCGGCGGTAATCATCTTGCGAACGTTTTCGACGCCGAGCTTATCGGAAAGCTCCTTGGCGTAGTTGGTCTCGTTGAAGTTCTTGTAGTCAAAGCCCACCGAGAAGGTCTTGTCGGGCATAAGGCAAGCGGCGATGTAGCTGGAGTCGACGCCACCGGAGAGGAACGACGCGACCTTGACGTCGGCGATGCGATGGGCCTCGACGCTCTCGTGCACGACCTCGTCCAGCTCATCGACATACTCTTCGAACGGCTTCTCGACGGCAGAGTAATCGCAATCCCAGTAGCGCTCGATGTTCATCTTGCCGGTCGAGATATCGACGGTAAAGTAGTGCGCCGGCGGCAGCTTGTAGACACCCTCGAAGAAGGTCTCCTCGGTTGCCGAATACTGCAGCGTCATGTACGGACGCAGAGCCTTTTTGTTGACCGCCTTGTGGAAGTGCGGGTAGTCCAGGAAGCTCTTGATCTCGGAACCAAAGAGCACGCCCGGAGCGCCGTCGCCCGCATCGGCCATGGGATAGTAGTAAAGCGGCTTGATGCCAAAGATGTCGCGGGCGCCAAAAAGCTTATTCTTCTTTTTGTCCCAGATGACGAAGGCGTACATACCGCGCAAACGATCGAGTACGGCCTCGCCCCACTCCTCGTAGCCGTGTAGGAGGCTCTCGGTGTCGGCGCCGCAGTGGAACTTGTAGCCCTTGGCCTCGAGCTCGGAACGGAGTTCTTGGAAGTTGTAGATCTCGCCGTTGAAGACAATGACGACGCTGCCGTCCTCGTTGGCCATGGGCTGAGCGCCGGCCTCGGTCAGGTCGAGGATCGACAGGCGGCGGAAGCCCAGGGCAACGCGGCCGTCGATAAACTGACCGCCCATGTCGGGACCGCGATGGACGATGCGGTCCATCATCTTGGTGAGCACCTCGGATTGGCTATCCGTCCCACCGACAAAACCGACAAAACCGCACATATACTATCCCCTCTGCTGTTGCTGGGCATCAAATCGAATCAGTAGCTTTTGAGTATACCCGAGGGCGTAAAGAGGGACGGAATGTTCAGGCAATCTCAACTGAATCAGCTCCGCTGTGACACGCGCCAGTTACCTTTAATGGATATGAGGTGAATGGGGCGATTGTTTTGCTATACTCTCTCCGCACGGGCGATTGGCGCAACGGTTAGCGCAGGTGCTTTACACGCACAAGGCTGGGGGTTCGAATCCCTCATCGCCCACCATTGAATTGTTAGGCCTCCAGCGATGGAGGCCTTTCTTTTTTGTGCCCGGTGCATGGGATTCGAACCCGCAAGGGTGCGGAGCTGAGGAAACGCGAAGCGTTTTCCAGCGCAGCACGCGAGGAGCGGAGCGACGAAGCGGGGCGCGGGCGGCGCCAGCCGCACGCGGACATCCCTCATCGCCCACCACTGAATTGGAAACGGTCCTCGCAAGGGGACCGTTTTTTGTTTGGGCCCAGCGCATGGGATTCGAACCCTAAGGACCCCTTATTTCAAGGTCCGTGGCCAAATAATGGCAAAAATGAGTACTGCTGCTTTGTTTGCAACATATAAAAAGATAGTATTTGCTTAAGTTACGCAACATATGTCCATTATAAGAACTAACAGTTGGATCAAAATCATGCTTTCATCGCCATTTCGACTTGCTATCTGGCCTTATTAGTCCAAAATTGCTGCTACAAAATCGGTAACAGTACTCATATTTGATGTTTTTTGGCCAGCAGGTCTCCCTGCCTTAGCAAATCTAAGGCAAAACGGGCTCCAGACCGCTGAATCATGCCGCATAGGGCACGTCCGCAGTCCGGAACCCGGTCCAAATTGAGTTATTGCGCCGCGTTAGCCCAAAACACCCGACAGGATCTCGATCAGACTGTCCACGTCGGCTTCCTCGCAGACGAGCGGCGGCAGGAAACGCAGCGTATGGGCACCCGTAGCGTTAATCACGGCACCGGCGGCCAGCGCGCGGGCCACAAAATCATGCGCGTCGCCCGCGGCATCATCCAAATCACAGCCGAGCATCAAGCCGCGGCCACGCACCTCGGTCACGTGCGGCAGCTTGGCGAGCTTTGCCTCCATATAGGCGCCTACCTTGGCAGCATGGTCGGCATAATCGCCTCGCACGAGCGCGGAGAGCGTCGCGGCGCACGCCGCGATGGCCAAGCAGCTACCGCCAAAGGTCGAGCCGTGGTCGCCCGGCTTAAACACGTCGGCAATCTCCTTCTTTGCCACGACGGCACCCATGGGCACGCCGTCGGCAATGCCCTTGGCAAGGCTCATGATGTCGGGCTCCACGCCATAGGTCTGGAACGCAAACGGCTTGCCGGAGCGGAAGATGCCGCACTGGACCTCGTCGGCGATAAGCACGGCGCCCACTTCGTGTGCCAGGTCGCGCGCTGTCGCCATAAACTCCTCGGTCATGGGGTGCACGCCACTCTCACCCTGGATCGGCTCGAGCATCACGGCACAAATCTCGCTCCCCAGCTGCTTAAAGATCGCACGCAGCTCGTCCACATCGTTGGGCGTGCAAGCCACAAAGCCACCCGGCAGCGGGCGGAAGCTGTCCTGCAGCCAATCCTGCATGGTGGCGGCAATGGTCTCGAGCGTACGGCCGTGGAAGCCGCCGCGCATGCACACGATGGTGTTGCCGCCATTACCGGCACGCTTGGCGTACAGGCGCGCGAGCTTCATCGAGCCCTCGTTGGCCTCGGCGCCAGAGTTGGCAAAGAAGGTCTCCCAAACCTGCTCATCCGCAGCCGGGGCACCAAGAGCAGCTGCCGTGGTCTCATCGCCGGCGGCAATGGCATCGGCAAGCACGCGCGCACCATCTACGTCGTCGTTAGCAAGCTTGGACAGCAGCGCCGCGACCTGTCCGCGCTGCTCGATGTAGAAGTAATTGGAGACATGCATGAGCTTTTTGGTCTGTGCCTCGAGCGCCGAGAGCACAGCCGGGTCGCCATGACCTAGGCTGCACACGCCGATGCCGGCAAGAAAGTCGAGGTACTCACGGCCATCGTCGCCGGTGAGCTTCATGCCGTGACCCTCGACAAACTCGACCGGAGAGCGGCCAAAGGTATGCATAACGTAATGGGATTCAAGCGATTGCTGAGCTGCAAGTGACATGAGATGCCTTTCGTTGGGCGCCAGACGGCGCGGGGCTATGGGTGCAGGAATGGGGCGGCTGCGGGTCAGCTAGACCGTCTGAAGCTTCTCGACCTCGTCAAGGTTTTCGGTCAGACGCGCAGCAAACGTCGAAAGCGGATGCGGATGCGTATCGAACTCGTAAGCCGTCTCGGTGGAATGGATCACGGTGCCGACGCCGGCATCGGTCAGCAGCTCCAGGAGCAGCGAATGCGGCGTGGTACCGTTAATGATGTGGGCACGAAATACGCCGCCGGTAAGCGCATCGACGGCCGCACGCAGCTTGGGAATCATGCCCTTATCGACCTCGCCGCCGTAGAGCATTTCGTTAACCTCGTCGAGCGTTAGGTTGGAGATAAGCGAGTCCTTGTCGCTAAAGTCCTTGTACAGGCCATCGACATCGGTCAAAAAGATCGCCTTATGCGCGTGGAGCGCCGCGGCAACGGCACCGGCGGCGGGGTCGGCGTTGATGTTGAAGAAACCGCCGTCCTCCCCCGCCGCGACGGTAGCGATGACGGGGATGTACTCGCTATCGAGTAAGCGCTCGATATAGTCGGTGTTGACGTGCGTCACTTTGCCCACGCGACCGAGCTCGGGGTCGAGCGGCTCGGCGATGAGCGTGCCGGCATCGCTGCCCGACACGCCCACGGCCAGGTTGCCGTGGTGGTTGATGGCAGCAACCAGCTCCTGGTTAACCTTGCCGCCCAGCACCTCGCGCACGATATCCATAGTCGCCGGCGTGGTCACGCGCTGGCCGTTCTTAAACTCGACGGGAATATCGTAATGGCTCAGCGCCTCGTTGATAGCCTTGCCGCCGCCATGCACGATGACGGGGCGCATACCGATGATCTTGAGCAAAACGATGTCGCTCATCACGTCGCGGCGCAGCTGCTCATCAACCATGGCGGCTCCGCCATATTTGATAACAACCGTCTTGCCGGTCAGGTTCTTAATCCACGGCAGCGCTTCGAACAGCAGCTGCGCGGTTGCTTCGTTGGATTCGCTCGAACGACAATCGCGTGCGAATTTCATAATCTGCCTCGTCTTTCGTATCGTTATCGCGCCGTGCTCAGCTGTCCGCAATCGCGGCAAGATGCGCAGCGTGCCTGGAATCTAGGAACGGTAGTCGCCGTTGATGGAGATGTACTCATGCGTGAGGTCGCAGGTCCACACGGTCGTTGCCGCGTCGCCTGCGCCCAAGTCGGCCGAGATCACGATCTCGGGCGCCTCGAAACGTCGTAGAGCCTCGTCCTCGTCAAAGGGAACAGTCAGACCGTCGCGACAGACAGGCATGCCCATCATGTCGATGGAAACGTCTTCCTGATTAAACTTCACGCCGCACTTGCCGAGTGCCATAGCAACGCGACCCCAGTTGCAGTCGTGGCCGGCGATGCAGGTCTTAACGAGCGGCGAGTTGGCAACGGCACGGGCGGCGATATCGGCTTCCTCGTCGTTCACGGCGCCGGTAACGTTGACCGTAACAAGCTTGGATGCGCCCTCACCATCGGCGGCGATATTGCGCGCCAGGCTCTCGCACACCTCGTGCACAGCAAATGCCAACTCGTCAAAGGCATCGGAGCCCTCAACGATAGGCTCGACATCTGCGGCAGCGGCGCCGGAGGCAAGCATGATGCAGGTGTCGTTGGTCGAGGTGTCGGAATCGACCGTTACCTTGTTAAAGGTCTGCTTGACGGTCGAGAGCAGCAGGGCATGAAGTGCCGCAGGCTCGACGGGGGCATCGGTGGTGATAACTGCGATCATGGTGGCCATGTTGGGCATGATCATGCCCGAGCCCTTGCACATTCCGCCCACCGTATAGACATTGCCCGCATGACCCGCAGCCTCGCTGACGTAGGACACGGCGTACTCCTTGGAGTGCGTGTCGGTCGTCATGATGGCACGAGCGGCATCGGCGCCACCGTGGGCGAAGAGCGCCTCGTAGGCAGCAGGAATGGCGGTCTCAAACGTGTCGATCGGCAGAATCTGGCCAATCACACCCGTGGAGGCAACCAGAATCTGCTGGGGCTCGCAGCCGATGACCTGCGATGCGATGTTGCACGTCTCGCGCGCGCATGCAAGGCCGGTCTCACCCGTGGCGGCGTTGGCATTGCCAGAGTTGATTGAAACACCAGCGACGATGCCATAGCCTTTGTCCGAACCGCCCAGGTTGGCACGGCTCACCTGCACGGGCGCCGCGCAAAAACGGTTGGTCGTAAACACGCCGGCGCCGGGACAGGGCTTATCAGGCACCACGAGCGCATAGTCCAAGCGCTCAGGATTCTTCCGGAATCCCGCATGGATGCCTGCGGCCTTAACGCCACCCTCGACGGCGCGAATCTTAATATCAATCAGGTCGGTATTCATCGTCCCTACGACTCCTTATGTCAAACAAAAAACGGACATCGGTTGGTGCGCCATGCCAGTCGTGATCATGAGACCAGCTTAAGAGTGGCGCCCCACTCGATGCCCGACTACCAAATCGTTAACAATCGAATGTGCTACACCGGGCACGCCACTGTGGGCAAGCCTCGTCGCTCGTCAAAGCCAAAGACGATATTGGCGCACTGGACCGCTTGGCCCGCAGCGCCCTTGCACAGATTGTCGATGGCGCCCGTCGCCACCAGCACGCCCGCGCGCTTGTTGAACGCAAGGCCAATCTGGGCGGCGTTGGTGCCGACGACCGAAGCCGTCTTGGGCTGCTGGCCGGCATCGAGCACGCGCGCAAAGGTGCGTCCAGCGTAAAACTGCTTGTAATAGTCGACGACATCCTCAAGAGCCAGGGAGTCGATGGCCTGCGGCGTGAGCGGCAGCGTCACCGTGGAGAGCAGGCCGCGCTTGAGCGGTGCCAGATGCGGGGTGAAGACGACGCGATCGGTCAGGCCAAGGATTTGCTCAATCTCGGGCGTGTGGCGATGCTTGCCCACGCCGTAGGCCTCCAAGTTCTCGTCAGCGCTGCAAAAATGCGTACGAGCGTTGCAGGACTTGCCGGCACCCGTCACACCGCTGATGGCATCAACGATCACGGGGCCGCTCTGGGCAACCCAGCCAGCGCGCACGGCGGGCGCGGCGGCAAGGCTCGTTGCGGTGGGATAGCAACCGGCGCAGGCGACCAGCACGGGTTTGCCGTCGGCATGGCTGGAAGCAGCGGTCTCTAAGTCCTGGCAGAACAGCTCGGGCAGGCCGAAAGCGCGGGTCTTGAGCAGCTCGGGGCTCGTATGCTCGGCGGCATACCACGTCTCAAAGACGGACGCGTCGTTCAGGCGGTAGTCGGCCGAAAGATCAAAGCAGGAGACGCCCGATGCAAGCAGCGCGGGCACCTGTGCCATGGCAGCCGTGTGCGGCACGGCAAGAAAAACCGCATCGCAGCTCTTGAGCTCGGGCGCGTCATGCGTGGTGAAAACCAGGTCGCTCACACCAGCAAAGCTCGGATACACCGCGGACAGCGGCTGGCCGGCATCGGCGTTGGACGTAATGGCAACAAGTTCAAACTCGGGATGGCCGAGCACGAGGCGAATGAGCTCGGCTCCGGCATATCCAGCCGCGCCGACGATTCCAACCTTCAAAGACATATCAGACTCCTTGTCTGCGATTTATGCACCGATGCGCATTTCGCAGCGGTCGTTATGAGGTGGGTTGAAACTTTAGCACCAAAAGATGCATGAACACGTAAATGGCTTGTATATTCATGCATTGAAACATTCCCGACACATTCGCTTGAAGG
>URGG01000033.1 GCA_900547345.1 uncultured Collinsella sp.
ATCACATCCGGCTCCCGTTTTCTGCTATGTCAGTCATATAAAGCGGCTACGAGATATTGCCCAAGAACGCCTTGGTGCGTTCGCTCTTGGGATGGTCGAAGACCTCGCTCGGCGTGCCCTCTTCCACAATGACGCCGCCGTCCATAAAGACCACGCGGTCGGCGACATCGCGGGCAAAGCCCATCTCGTGCGTCACCACGATCATGGTCATACCGTCACGTGCAAGATCGCGCATGACGCCAAGAACGTCGCGGACAAGCTCGGGGTCAAGCGCTGACGTAGCCTCGTCAAAGAGCATCACGTGTGGATTCATCGACAGGGCGCGGGCGATCGCCACGCGCTGCTGCTGACCGCCCGAGAGCTGGCTCGGCATAAAGTCGATGCGCTCGGCCAGGCCGACCTTGGTCAGCTCCTCGACGGCAATCTTCTCGGCCTCTTCCTTGCTGCGCTTGAGCACCTTCTGCTGCGCGAGCATGACGTTCTTTTTGACTGAGAGGTGCGGGAACAAATTGAACTGCTGGAACACCATACCCAGATGCGTGCGCACCTTGTTAAGGTCGACGCCCTTGGCGCACACGTCCACACCCTCGACGATAATCGAGCCGCTCGTGGGATGCTCCAGACGATTGATGCAGCGAAGCATCGTCGACTTGCCCGAGCCCGAGGGGCCCAAGACCACAACGACCTCACCCTTGTGCACATCCAGATCGATATCGCGCAGGACCACGTTGTCGCCAAAGGCCTTCTGGAGGTTCTTGATGCTGACGACGACCTCGTTCGAGTTATTGGTTTCGCTCATGATAGGACCTCCTTACAGACCGGCGATGTGATCGGCAGGCGTCGCGACAACCTGTCCGGCGCTCTTGGCGGGACGCTTCTTCTTGGTCTCGGCCGTGCCCAAAAGCCTCGCCTCAAGACCGCTCACCAAGCGAGCGAGCGGCAGGGTGATGACCAGATAGAACAGGGCGGCAACCACGTACGGTGTAATGGAGCCCGTCGTGGCCACGATGGTACGGGCGTTCATGACGATCTCGACCACGCCCACGGCCGCAAGCAGCGACGTATCCTTGTAAAGCAAGATAAACTCGCTGGTCAGCGTAGGCAAAACATTGCGGAACGTCTGCGGAATCATAACGTAGAGCAGCGTCTGGAAGGCATTCATGCCCAGAGAGCGAGCAGCCTCGTTTTGGCCCTTGGGAATCGATTGAATACCGGCACGGAAGATCTCACACAGATAGGCAGACGAATTCATGGCCATGACGATGACGCCGAGCACGTAGTCATCAACCTTGACGCCGGCCAACGGCAGACCGAAGAACGCGATATAAATCTGCAGGAACGCCGGCGTACCGCGAATGATATTCACGTAGATACCGGCAAGGCAGCGCAGGATGCGCGACTTGGAAATGCGCATGAGCGATAGGGCGAAACCGAAGGGAATTGCCAGCGGAAACGCCACAAGCACGATCGAGAGCGACATGAGGAAGCCCTTGAAGACGATCGGCAGACTCTGGACCAAAATGACCGGGTTCAAGAACAGGCGCAGGAACATATTGGAGTTCCAGGCCTCGACCCACGGCTGCTCCTTAAGATCGGCCAGGAAGTTATCGAAGGCCGTCACGCCCTTGATCTCCACCGACGGAATCTTGGAGATCTTCTTGGTCGAGCCATCGGCCAAAGTGTAGGTGCCGCTAAAGGCCTCATCGCCGCCCTCGACGGGGAAGGTCACGCCGTAAACCTCGACACGGAAAAAGCCGCCGGCAGGCGCCGTCTCGCCAAAGTCAATCTTGAGCGTCTGGCCATCAGCCTTGCACGTGGGTTTCATGGGCGTACGATCCATGAGGTCCTCGCCCGAGAGCATCGTCAATCGCGTGTCATCGGTACCAAACGTCGTGCCGTCGACAAACGTCAAAGAAAGACCGCTCAGCTCCTCATCGGCATCGGCCTGGACCTCCCAGGTAATGCGCGTCTCGGTACCGCCGACCACAGCGCTGCCCGAACCGGTGTTGGGTCGGGCGGTAATCTTTGCGATCTCAAGCGCCTGAGCGGTCGTGGGCGCATATGCCCCCACACACACCAGCGCGAGCGCCACGGCCATGACGCAGACTAGCTTTTGGAGCAAGGCGGGCAGTGGAAAACGCTGCTCCACGGCCCCTTTGTTCAGTCGAGACAAGGTGGCTCCTATCGTAGAAGTTGCCGGCAAAACGAGACGGAAATGCTCTCCGTCAAGAGAAGCGCAAAGGCCCTCTCCGCCAAAGCGGAAAGGGCCCGCGAGCAATCAAGTAGCTATTTTACTTGATGTTGTACTTAGCCATGAGGGCGTCAACGGTACCGTCGTCGGTCAGGTCCTTAATGGCCTGGTTGATGTCGTCCTTGAGCTTGGTGTTGCCCTGGTTGATGGCGATGGCGTACTCCTCGCCGGTGCTGATCTGCTTGATGGTCTGGCAGGTGTTGAACTGCTCGGCGGTCAGCTGGCTGGCAACGGAGCGGTTGGTGACTACGGCGTCGCCCTTATCGGACTGCAGGGCGCTGAAGCACTCGGTGGCGTCCTTGTAGGGGACAATCTTGGCCTTGGGGAAGTTCTCCTGGGCAAAGGACTCGGCGGTCGAGCCAGACTGGACGATGATGGTAGCGTCGGCGTTGTTGAGCTTCTCGCTGTAGTTGTCGGCCGTGATGTCGGTGTTATCGACCTTGGTCACGATAGCCTGATCGTCCATGTAGTAGGAATCGGAGAAAGTAACTTCCTTCTCACGCTCGGGCGTGTCGGTGATAGCCGCGATGGAGACGTCATACTTGGCGCCCGAAGCGACGCCCGGAACCAGCGTGTCGAAGTCATTGTTGACATACTCGACATCCAGGCCCAGCTTGTCGCCGATAGCCTTGATGAGTTCAAGGTCAAAGCCCTGATAATCGCCGTTGTCATCCTTGTACTCAAACGGAGCGTACTCGGCAGAGGTGCCGACGGTCAGCGTACCGTCCTTGACGAGCGCGTACTCCTTGGAGCCGTCGACCTTCTCGACCTTAGCGTCGTCAGAGCTGCTGGAACCGGCATCAGAACCAGAGGTGGCGTTGGACGAGCCGCAGCCCGTCAGTGCGAGGGCGAGCGCCATGGCACCCGTGGCGGCAAATGCGCCAAGCTTCTTGAGCTTCATAATAAGTCTCCTTCCGATGACCTCGTTTGATTCAGAGGTCTGCAAAAACTGAGGGTTATTATGCACCCGCTTGGAAGAATCTGCAATTAGAAAACTGATTGAAACAAACCCATAACGTGAATGGAGCGCTCCACTTTATGGCAGCCATTACTGCTGCAACGACCTTAACAGTTTGATTTCGGCCGCATAACCTGCAAGTTCGTTCGGTGTCTCCAAGATGAATGGCAATGCGTGCAAGCGGCCATTCGATACAATATTCTGTATAACCTGCATACCGCCGCCAAACTCTTCACTACCCAGGTAGCCCTTGCCGATGCACTCATGGCGATCCTTATGGGCGCCGCAGGGATTCTTGGAGTCATTGATGTGCACGGCGCGCAGGCGCTCGATACCCACCACGCGGTCGAACTCGTCGAGTACGCCGTCCAGATCATGGATGATGTCGTAGCCGGCATCGCTCACATGGCAGGTGTCCAAACAAACGCCCAGCTTATCGGACAGCTCTGGGCACTTGGCGGCAACGCCCTCGATAATGCACGCCAGTTCTTCAAAGCTACGGCCCACCTCGGTGCCCTTGCCCGCCATGGTCTCAAGCAATACCGTCGTCTGCTGTCCCTCAAACATCACCTGGCACAGCGTGTCGACAATCATCTGAATGCCGACGTCTGCCCCCTGTCCCACATGCGCACCGGGATGAAAATTGTAGTAGTTGTCGGGCAGTGCTTCCATGCGCTGCAGATCCTCGGCCATGGCCTCCAGGGCAAACTCGCGCGCTCGCTCCTTAGCGGAGCAGGGGTTATAGGTATACGGGGCATGCGCCACCAGCGGTCCAAAGTCGTTTTGCGCCATAAGCTCGCGCAGAGCCGCCACGTCATCCATGTCAAGATCTTTTGCCTTGCCACCGCGCGGGTTGCGCGTAAAGAACGCAAAGGTATTGGCGCCAATGGACAGCGCCGTCTCCCCCATCGCCCGATAGCCCTTCGTCGTCGAAAGATGACACCCGATCGTCAGCATCTCCAACTCCCCCTCATCAGTTGCGGTGAAATACGGTCTATTGGTGCCCTATTTTGGCGCAAACAGACCGTATTCCACCGCAAGTTATAAAAGGGGCATCAGGGGCAAAGGCCTCCAAGGCATTCCAGGCGCTGGCGCCATGCCCCCACGCCCTAAAATTTCAAGCGAATCGCATCGATGATGTGCGCACAGCGCTGTGTGGCGGCTAGGGACATGATGGGGCTTTCGAGTTTCCCCGCCTGAATGAGCTGCATCGCATGCGACACCTCACCGTAGAAATCATCGACCTCAAATGGTGCATCGATTTCGAGTACTCGACCGTCGGAATACTTCACATGGGCGAGCTCGGGGCGATGGAGACGCTCGATTTCCAACGAGCCCCGCTCACAGGCAATCGTTAAGCGGCTTTCATATGTTGCTTTGCCGTCGCACACCATATGAATGGGTATACCGCCGACGCTCATATGGATCTCGTCGGCCCAATCGACGCGGCCGCCCGATACGTCACGCCAGCGAACTTCACGGGAAGAAACCTCGCACGCGCCCGCGAGCAAATCCTCAAACCAACCGACTGCATAGCAGCCCATATCATATAGACAGCCGCCCTGCAACGGATCAAGCAGATAGCCCGAAGGAGGCTCGCCGTAATCGAGCTTTTGCACGCTTTCAATCGAGACAATACGGCCAAGCTCACCCGACGCAAGCAAGTCCTTCACGCGAGTGCGCATCGGGCAAAACCGATTCTTCATCGCCTCCATAAACAGCACGCCGCGCTCACGAGAGGTGGAGGCAATCGAGAGAGCCTCTTCCTCACTCAAAACGGCCGGCTTTTCGCACAGCACGGCCTTTCCGGCGCGCAGCGCGCGACAGGCCCAACGCGTATGCATGCCATGCGGAAGAGCCAAGTAGATTGCGTCGACATCGGGGTCGGCAATCAGCGCGCCATAAGCCGCGTCGCCGTTATTGTCGACCGAGGCATGGCTATGCGCAGCATCGATCGAAAACGCTCGGCAAAATCCCTCGACATGTGCAGGAGTGCGGCCGGCCGCAGCCACCAGCCGTGCCCCGTCGACCTTCTTGAGCGACGATGCAAATCGATGAGAGATGCGCCCAGCGCCCAAAATGCCCCAACGAACCTCGCGCAAATCATCACATGAATCCCGATGACCCACGACAGCCCCCTTCAGTTGCGGTGAAATAGTTCCTGTTTGGCCCCTATTCTGCCGCAAACAGGAACTATTCCACCGCAAGTTATAAAAGGGTCATGAGGAGCGCGTTTTGCCGAAGGCCTTAAGCACCGCCGTCACGGGACCAGGCTGGAAACGTCGGCGCACATCGTCGAGACGCTCGGGAATATCGATGTGCTGCGGGCAGTGCCGCGCGCATTTGCCGCATTTGACGCAATTGCTCACCAACTTGGGCTCGCTTGTGCGCACCGCGCTCGCCGTAAAGTATTGAGACAGCCCCGTAAACCAGCTGTGCGCATAGCTTGCGTTGTAGGCGGCAAAACATCCAGGGATATTGATGCCTTTAGGGCACGGCATGCAATAGCCGCATCCCGTGCAGGGCACGCGATTCGATTTTTCAAACTCATCCAGCACGTGCGCGATCGTGTCGAGCTGGTTGGCAGTCATCGAATTCGGCAACGCGAGGTCTGCCAGTGACGAATTCTCATCCACCTGCGCGGTATCGGTCATACCCGAAAGCAGCATCGTCACCTGAGGATGATTCCACACCCACGAAAGACCCCAGGCGGCAGGAGTGAGCAAATGCGGGTCACGGGCACTATCGAGCACAGCGCGGGCCCGTGGCGGCAGCTTGCCCGCTAAACGCCCGCCCAGCAGCGGCTCCATCACAAACACCGCGAGGCCTCGCTCGGCGGCGGCCATGAGCCCCGCTGTTCCCGCCTGATATCGCTCTCCAGCGTAGTTGTACTGGATCTGGCAAAAGTCCCACTCATATGCATCGAGCATCGTCAGGAAGTCCGCTGCGCTGCCGTGGTACGAAAAACCAATCTGGCGAATACGCCCCGCCGCCTTTTGACGCGCGATCCAGTCCTCGATGCCCAACGCCACCACACGTTCCCACTGGGCGGGCGAGGTAATGTTGTGCATGAGGTAATAGTCGATATGGTCAGTCCGTAGGCGGCGCAGTTGCTCGTCGAAGAACCGGTCGAAATCCTCCGCGCATTTGCACGAAGCATGCGACAGCTTGGTTGCGAGCAAAACCTGGTCGCGCAAGCCCAGGCGCTCAAGCGACGCACCCACGCACGCCTCGTTGCCGGGATAGAGATAGGCCGTGTCCAGATAATTAATCCCCTGCTCCACCGCACGGGAGATGATGGCATCGGCCGTCTTCGCATCGGGGTGTCCCGGCGCACCGGGAAACCTCATGCAGCCCAGACCCAGAGCGGATATTCGGTTACCACTTTTGGGGTCAACACGGTATTGCACGGCCCCTCCCTTCGCCATCAGCGCCCCGGCAAGGCGAAACACAATGGTCACGCAGCCGAAACATCGTGGAATCGCAATCGAGAACGTATCGTAACGCAGCAGAAATCGAGCCGTCACGGCACCGCTTTAATATCAGCAAAAAGCCCGATGAAAGGAGTCGCCCATGCCCACGCGCATGTCTTTGCGGTCTGCCCCGTGGCATAAGCGCACAGCGCAATAGTTTCTTTTTCATAACAGCCGCCCCGCGCACCCACCAATCACCCTGGCAGCATACAATCCATCAGGCGCCCCTTACGCGGGCGCCTTTTACATGGGGAGATGATTCACATGCAGATCAACAAGGTCGCCTTTATCGGCAAGGGCGGCGTCGGCCTGCTCTACGGCAGCATGATCGCCCGGGCGCTCGGCAACGACGCCGTCGAATACGTCATGGATGATGCCCGTTTTGAGCGTCATGCGAACGACGCGCTCACCGTCAACGGCAAGCCCTGCGATCTCACGTCCGTCCGTGCCAGCGAGGCGACGCCCGCCGATCTGGTCATCCTGACAGTCAAGACCACCGGTCTCGACCAAGCACTCAAGACTATGGAGCGCGTCGTGGGACCCAACACGCTCATCGCCTCGCTATGCAACGGCATTACGAGCGAGCAAAAGATTGCCGAACGCTTTGGCTGGGAGCATACCGTTCTTGGTATCTGCCAGGGCATGGACGCCGTGTTCCTCAACGGCGCGCTCACCTTTACCAATGCGGGCGAGATCCGCTTTGGCGCGGCGGCCGGCACGGACCCCGCGACCGTCGCCGCTATCGACGGGCTCTACACGCGCTGCGGCATCGCCCATACCGTCGAGCGCGATTTGCGCACCGCATGTGGGCCAAACTCATGCTCAACGACGGCATCAACCAGACCTGCATGGCCTACGGCGGGACCTACGGAAGCGCCACGGAGCCGGGCTCCGAGCAGCGCCGCTGTTTTGTCTCCGCCATGCGCGAGACGCTTGCGGTTGCCAACGCCGAGGGCGTTGAGCTGACCGAAGCAGACCTGACGCAAATGGTGCACCTCATCGAGGGAATCGACCCCGCCGGTATGCCCTCAATGGCTCAGGACCGCATCGCGCAGCGCAAAACAGAGGTCGAGGAGTTCGCGGGCACCGTCCGCCGCCTCGCGGCCAAGCACGATATCCAGGTTCCGCAGAACGAATGGCTCTATCAGCGCATTCGCGATATCGAGGCAAGCTGGTAACGCCAACGCGCCGCATTCAACAGCCTTAACAGCAAAACCGCCGCAAGGAGCACTCCCCTTACGGCGGCTTTCATCTTCGTCTATGACCGGCGGTCAATCTCACAACAGCTAGCGTTGCGACTCCGGAACCTCGTCCTCATCGTCGCGACAAAGGACAACACCGGCGCTTCCCAGCAGCGTGGCCGCGATCAGCACGCCGACCACGATAGGAGCAGCCCCGCATGTCCCCTGCATGCCCGCGACGAGCGCGGCCGTGGGACCAAGGCAGCCAAGCATCAACGCGACGGCGGCAACGGTAATATCTCGAGCATTCACAAGACCACTTCCTCCAAGAGAAAGACCTTATTTCTCAAGAACCAGTGTGCTCCGCATCCATTCGCCCAGCGTACCGCCACGGTAAGGGCTCTGTTAACTCAAACGCATACATAGAACGGACGTCCTTACGTTGCCCTAAAGCTCGGTAAAGACGCCCGTCCGCCAAATATCCGTGATGCAGAAAAATTACCAACCGGTGTAGTAGTCGGTGGTTCCGGCAGCGCAGCCGGAGTCATAGACCTTGCAATCACCCTTGGAGCCCGTAAAGGTCGAGCCCTGGGCCATATCGCCCGCGGCAACAACGTAATAGCCGTCGGAATCGCGCCAAAAGCCCTCAGAATCCTGAGTCCATTCGCCCGTGCGATAGTGATAAAGCACATTGCTGCTGTAATAGGTCTCGCGGCGCCCGTTGTAGTTATTGACACCCGCAGAGCGCGTCAGGCCCGATCCGTTCGCGCAGGACGCGGCAGACGCGTAGGACGAAGTGTAACCGGCGTTGTAGTACGAAGCCTGGGCGGCCTCGGCAGCCTCCGCCTCGGCGGCAGCAGCCTCGAGCGCTTCGCGCTTGGCATCCTCAAGCGCAGTGCGCAGCTCATCGAGCTCGGTCGACTTCGCATCGACCTCCCCCATCGTCAACAGGCTGCCCGCGCCATCGATACAGCCCTGCAGCACAGCGCGCTCGTCATCGGTGGCATAGTCACCGTACATGTTCATGATGATCTGAGCGCGCATCTCCAGGGAATCGCGCTTGGCCTCCATCGAGGCGTTCCACTCCTGCATGGAACCATAACCATCGCCGCGATAGTCAACGGGCTGCACCAGCGTCGTCTCGGACGGCGTAGATCCAACCGTATCGGACAGTGTTGCGGCGTGGGCATCAGTTGCACCGGCGCCCGCCAAAAGTGCCACGGTCAGAGCGGCGGAAAGGGCGGCGGCTTTCGGTTTTCGTGAATCAATCCTCATGTAGCTGGAAACCTCCGTAGTGCGTTTTTGCTGCGTTTGAGCTGCGTGTGATTCGATCGCGCTGCATAGTACCCCGAGCAAATCGCGACCTGCGGTTTTACTTAAAAGGCGCACGTCAATTGCGTAAAACTCACATCCTCTTAACAGGAGTTTTCCACATCTCGATTGCATAAAGCATGCCAAAAACCCTGTTTTTGCACCCGCTCTATGCAAAAAAGGCGCCTGTGCAACCATTGTTCGCACAGGCGCCTTGAGCAGGCATTTTATGCAGTTATACCTATCGAGTCGCAAGGGGTCCTTGCACAAGTCGCCTTACTCGTCCAGCGCGGCGAAGGCCTGCTTCAGATCCCAAATGATATCCTCGGCGTTCTCGGTACCGATGGAAAGACGGATCGTGGAGGGCGTGATGTTCTGCTCGGCGAGCTCCTCGGCAGAGAGCTGGGAGTGCGTAGTGGTAGCCGGGTGCACGACGAGCGACTTGACGTCGGCCACGTTGGCGAGCAGCGAGAAGACCTGCAGATGGTCGATGAACTTCCAAGCTGCCTCCTGGCCACCCTTAATCTCAAAGGTAAAGATCGAGGCGCCGCCACGGGGGAAGTACTTCTGATAGAGCTCGTGATCGGGGTGCTCAGACAGGCTCGGGTGGTTCACCTTGGCGACATGGCTATCACCAGCCAGGAACTCAACGACCTTCTTGGTGTTCTCGACATGACGGTCAACGCGCAGCGACAGAGTCTCGGTGCCCTGGAGCAGGACCCAGGCGTTGAACGGGCTGATGCAGGCGCCCTCGTCACGCAGCAGGATGGCGCGGACATAGGTTGCGAAGGCGGCGGGACCGGCAGCCTCGGCAAACGAGACGCCATGGTAGGAGGGGTTGGGCTCGGCGATCTGCGCATACTTGCCGCTCGCCTTCCAATCGAAGTTACCGCCGTCGACGATCACACCGCCCAGCGAGGTGCCGTGGCCGCCGATGAACTTGGTTGCGGAGTGGACGACGATGTTGGCACCATGCTCCAGCGGACGGAACAGATACGGGGTGCCGAAGGTGTTGTCGACGACAACCGGCAGACCGTGCTTCTTGGCGATCTCGGAGATGGCGTCGATATTGGGGATGTCAGAATTGGGGTTGCCGAGCGTCTCGAGGTAGATGACCGTGGTGTTGTCCTTGATGGCGCCCTCGACCTCGTCCAAGTTGTGGGCATCGACGAAGGTGGTCTCGACGCCAAACTGGGAGAGCGTGTGCTCCAGCAGGTTGTAGGAACCGCCGTAGATGGTCTTCTGAGCCACCACGTGGTCACCGGCCTGGGCAAGAGCCTGCAGGGTATAGGTGATGGCAGCAGCACCGGAGGCAACGGCAAGACCTGCCACACCACCCTCGAGTGCGGCGATACGGTCCTCGAAGACGCCCTGGGTGGAGTTGGTCAGACGGCCGTAGATGTTACCGGCGTCGGCAAGACCAAAGCGGTCGGCGGCGTGCTGGGAGTTGCGGAACACATAGCTCGTGGTCTGGTAGATAGGCACGGCGCGGGAGTCGGATGCGGGATCGGCGCTCTCCTGGCCAACGTGAAGCTGCAGGGTATCGAAACCAAAGGTGTGCTCGGGGTTGTTGATGAACTGGCTCATGATGATCTCCTTGATCGAACAAAAGTAAATTAATTAGAGAGAAGTAAGTCGCTGTCTCCTGATCACGCCGACGGGCGCAAACAGGAGCCCGGCATTCGTCTTGGTAAGCAATTCATATGCGGGCCTCCTTTCGCATCCCGGTTCCGTGGTCGGTTTAATTACCTACCGCCTTTGTGTGTTTTGAATAGTACGAGCATTGTTTCGCTCGGTCAATCACTTAAAAGCGCTAACCTGTTATCGGTTTTATAGATAACGCTCGAAAGGACGGCGCCGATGACCCTCCAGCAGCTTCGTTTCCTGATCGCCGTAGCAGAGTCCGGCTCAATCAATGCCGCAGCTCAACGCCTCTATACCGCTCAGTCCAACATCTCAAACGCCGTCAAAAGCCTGGAACAGGAGCTCCACCTGGAGATCTTTACGCGCTCCAGCCGCGGCGTCACGCTCACCAACGACGGCACCGAGCTTTTGGGCTATGCGCGCCAGGTCGTAGAGCAGGCCGACATGCTCGAGGCGCGCTACGAGGACGGCGGCACCCCGCAAGCCCGCCTCGCCATTTCCGCCCAGCACTACGCCTTTTCGGTCGAGGCCTTTGTCAACGTGGTCGAGCGCTGCCGCGACAGCAAGTTCGAGTTCATCATGCGCGAGACCACCACATCGCAGATCATCGATGACGTCCGCGCATTTCGCAGCGATATCGGCATTCTGTATCTGGATGACTTTAACGCCCGCGTTCTGCAGAGGGCCTTCGCCGATGCCCGCGCAAGCTTCCATCCCCTCTTCGACGCGACGGTCCACGTCTTCGTTAGCGAGCGCCACCCGCTCGCACGCCGCCCTCAGCTGTCCCTTGCCGACCTTACACCCTATACGCGCTACAGCTTTGAGCAAGGCACCTCGAACTCCTTCTATTACGCCGAGGAACCTTTTAGCTATATCCCTTGCGACCGCAACATACGAATCTCGGACCGCGGAACACTTACTAACTTACTTATCACGTCGAACGGTTACACCCTGTCGACCGGTGTCCTCTCCAATGAAATGCAATGGGGTATGGCATCGATCCCGTTAGCAGACGCCCCAACGATGCACGTAGGCTATATCATGCACGACGAGCGCAAGCCCTCTCCCCTCTTGCAGCAATACCTCGACGAGCTCAACCGCATCATCCATGCCAACTAACTGTCGGAAGACGGGGTAGAAATCGTAGATTGCTAGCCCCCGGCGGGCATGGCGCTACAATGGTCACCCACACGAAACGTACCCAACGAAAGGAAGCCCGTGAAGGTCATCATCTATACCGACGGCTCGGCCCGATCAAATCCGGGACGCGGCGGCTACGGCGCCGTACTCAAATACACCAACCCCGCCGGCAAGACCTTCACCTCCGAGCTTTCACGCGGCTACGCCAAGACCACCAACAACCGCATGGAGCTCATGGCGGTCATCGTGGCGCTCGAGGCGCTCAACCGCCCCTGCGAGGTCGAGGTCCATTCCGATTCGCAGTACGTCGTCAACGCTTTCAATAAACACTGGATCGACGGCTGGAAAAAACGCGGCTGGAAGACCGCCAACAAGCAGCCTGTCAAGAACCGCGACTTGTGGGAGCGCCTGCTCACCGCAAAGAGCAAGCACAAAGTGGAGTTCATCTGGGTTAAGGGCCACGCCGGCCATGAGCTCAACGAGCGCTGCGACGAGCTTGCCACCACGGCGGCCGACGGCAGCAACCTCGATATCGACACCGGCTTTAACGAGAGCGACCTGTAATAGCGTTTTCGCGCAGCTTTATATCCCCACGCGCTACACTCATCCTGTAGACCAAACAATGCAAGGGGGACGTATGCTGCGCATCGCGACCATCGGCACATCCATGATCACCGACGACTTTATCCAAGTCGTCAACGCCAACGACCAAGCCGCGTTTGTGGGCACGCTTTCGCGCGACGCCAATCGCGGTACTGCCTTTACCGCCGAACACGGCGGCGAGCGTAACTTCACCGCACTTGACGAGCTTGCGGCAGCCGTCGACGTCGACGCCGTCTATATCGGCAGCCCTAACGCACTTCACTACGAGCAGGCCCTTGCCTGTATCGCCGGTGGCAAGCACGTCATCGTCGAGAAACCCTTCTGCGCCACCGAAGCGCAGGCGCTGGAAGTCTTCCGCGCTGCCGAGGCAGCAGGTGTCGTGGCCCTCGAGGCCATGCGTCCCCTCCACGATCCCGCCTTCCACGCCATCGAGGACGCCCTGGGCGAGATCGCCCCCATCCGCCGCGCCTCATTGCGCTTTGGCAAGTATTCCTCGCGCTACAACGAGATTCTCGCGGGACGCGCCACCAATATCTTCGACTGCAATATGGCATCGGGTTCCCTCATGGACATTGGCGTCTACGCCGTCGAGCCCATGGTCGAGATTTTCGGCATGCCTTCCGGCCTTACGAGCATGACTACTCTGCTCGACCCCACCACGCGACAGCTCACGCACGGCCCCATCGACGGCTGCGGTTCCATCCTCGCCAGCTATGGCGGAGGCCGCATCTCCGTCGAGCTCGCGCACTCCAAAATTACGAATGACCTGCTGCCCTCGCAGATCGAAGGCGAGCACGGCACTATCCAGATCGACCATCTGTCCACGCCCCGCAACGTCCGCATCGACTATCGCGGCGAAGTCGTACGCGGCTCGGCGACCGAGGCACCGCGCGAACAGGGCGACAACGGCCGCGTGCTCGACCTGCCCAAATCGAGCAACACTATGGAATACGAACTCGCAGACTTTATCACCGCCATTGGCGGCATCGATAACGTCAAGGAAGAGATTTGGGAGACCCCGGCGGGACGTCACGAGCTTGGCCACTACCGCGATGTCACGCTCGTCTCACTGCGCATCATGGATGCCGTGCGCCAGCAGGCCGGCATTACCTTCCCGGCCGACGCAGGCAAGCAGGCATAGCGATGGGCCTCTTCGATACGTTCTTCTCCAGCGTCACCGGCGGCAGTCGAGAGCCTCAAAAACCATCAAACGTCGAGCTCGAGCTGCGCCGCAGGCTTACCGTACTCGCAAGCGACGAGGCCACTCAAGACACTCCCCTGCGCTATTTCCTGCGCTGGGCGGGGCAAGTCCAAGGCGTTGGTTTTCGCTTTACCAACACCAACCTCGCACAGGCACGCGCACTCACCGGCTGGGTGCGTAACATGGAAGACGGCTCAGTCGAGATGGAGATACAGGGAGCTCCGGCAAACGTCCTATCTCATCTCGAGGCGCTTCATGCCTCCTACGAGCGCATGGGAACGCGTTTTCGCCTCGTAGACGCCCAGGCCCGAGCCCCACTTGCCAATGAAGACGGTTTCAGTCCTCATTATTAGTATTGTGTGCTAAATACGGTATCATTTACCTACGACCGTTAATAGAAAAGAGGCGAGGCGCATGGCGGTGCAAAGAAGGAATACCAGACAGCGAAAGCTGGTTCTTGACGCCGTGCGCCAAAGCTATAACCATCCCACCGCCGACGAAATCTACAACGTCGTGCGCGCGCAGGATGACAAAATCAGCCGCGGTACGGTCTACCGCAATCTCAATCTCTTGGCCGACGCAGGCGAAATCCTCTCCATCAAGACGCCGGGCGGCAGCCGCTTCGATCGCACGATCGAGCCGCATGCGCATATCATCTGCACCTCGTGCAGCCGCGTCATCGACGTACCGCTCCCCTTCGATGCCCAGCTCGACGCCAAGGCGTCCGAGCAAATCGGCTGGCACGTCACGTCGCACTACACCATCTTCGAGGGTCTCTGCCCCGACTGCCGGTAGATGTTCGGGACATGCCTTAAAATCCACCTTTCCGCGCTTTGCAGCAAAAAATAGATTTCTAGGCATGTCCCAAATGTCTACTCGGCGAGCAGGCGGCGCAGTTCTTCTTCGACCGTGCGCACGTAGCGAACGCGGTCGTTAATGCCACGCATAGAGGGATTGCAGCTCTCCATGAGATAAGGATGGCCCACGACGTTGAGCATGTCGCGGTCGTTTTCGTTATCGCCAAACGCCATCATCTCATCGGGCGAAATACCCAGGGCGCGACCGTAATCGGCAAGCGCGGAGCCCTTGCCCGAACCGAAGCCGATAAAGTCCGTCCACTCGGTTCCCGACGTCATCACGTCAACACGGTCGCTAAAGAGGCGCTCGAAATACTCCAGGGCCGCCGGCTGATCCACCTCGGGCGTCTGGAAGGCAATCTTAATGACGTCCTCGTCGATGTCCTCGGGGCGGTCGACCACCGCCACATCGCAGTGGACCTCATAGCGCAAATGGTCGACGAACGCATCGTTGCCGCTCATGGTGTAGAGGTGTCCCTCACACGAAAGGGTCACGTCGGCATGGGGATACGCAACCACGGCATTCGCGATATCCATAGCAAGGCTACGCTCCATGGAACGCTTGACAACGGCACGCCCCCCGCTCATCACCAAGGCTCCGTTTTCGCATACATAGGCGAGCTCATCGGCCACCGGGGCAAACAGGTAGCGCAAGCTCGCATATTGACGGCCGCTCGCCGGCATAAACACGATACCGCGACGATGCAGTTCATCGATGAGTTCAAAGGCCTCGGAACGCGGCTCGCGCTCCCCCGGATGCAGCAACGTGCCGTCCAAATCGCATGCAATCAGCTTGATTCCTTCAAGACCCATATGCTTTCCCCCACAGCATCTCATCAACAGAAAGACGGACTTTGAATAGTTGCCTCTCAAAGTCCGTCTTACTTATACGCACGTTAACCGCGCGCCTTCTTTACGATCGTAAAGTCTGGAGCCATACTCACAACGGCATCCGCCGCACTCGACGCAAAGCGCCGGTCCGAATCGAGTTCACGGGTAACCGTCGAGAGCCGAACGCCCTCGACGCCCCGGAGCATGCGGCCCAAAACAGGCTGCACCGGCGTATACATGCGCACGGTATGCTCGTCCGAATCGCCTCGAAAAAGCGGCGCATGCATATTGCCGATCTCCCAGCACGCATGCGCGAGCGCAATCGGGTCCATGCGGTCAACTTCGACCAAATAAACCTCGGCGCTGCGCAGGCGCACGACAACCGCCACGGGCACCACGCCCGAACGGTCGACGGCGAGCACGTCGCCGTCGACAAGACGACCGCCGTCGGCAGTATCCAGCCGAACATCGACCGTGCGCCCCAGCTCCGTCACGCCCACAAACGCGTATACATCAGCCTGATCCCAATCGAGCAGCAGCTCGTCAACTTCAAAGACGCCGCCCAGCTTCCGGCGAAGCAGGAGTTCATAGGACGGATCGTTGAGATTTCCCAAGCATGTCGTCGAAACCAAGCGTTCAGGCATACTCTAACCCTCGACCTCGACGAGCTCAATATCAAAGTTGAGGTCCTTACCGGCCAGCTCGTGGTTGGCGTCGAGCGTCACGGCCTCGGGCGTTACGTCGATGACCACGGCGGGGACGGGCATGCCGCTCGGCGTGGACAGGAAGAGCTTCATGCCCTTCTCGATCTGCTCGATGTTGGGAACCTGTTCGGCCGGGAAGGTAATAACCATCTCGGGATTGTGCTCGCCGTAGGCATCGGCAGCAGGAATGTGCACGGTCTTCTTCTCGCCCACCTGCATGTCGACAACGGCGGCGTCGAAGCCCTTGATCATCTGACCGGCACCACAGGTGAACTCCAGCGGCTCGCCGCGATCGTAGGAGCTATCGAACTGCGTGCCGTCGTCGAGCGTGCCGCGATAATGGGTCTTGACCTTCTTGCCCTGGTTGGACATGGTAACCTCCGTGATAAGGGCGGCGCACAACGCGGGCCGCCGTGAACATATGGCGCTAACTATACCCTAGTCATACAATTCAAGGACAGTTTGCAAAGAAACGCTGCATCCGGAGGAACCATGGCATATCCCGTATTTGACCTACATTGCGACACCGCCGACCGCATCGGCTGGGCCACGCTCGATCTCGACCTGCGCTTTACCGCCGGCACCGACGGTTATTTCCCCGGCGACGAAACGCATCCGCAAGATTTCGACCTCATCGAGGGCAACGCCTGCGCCATCTCGCTCGCAAAGATCGGCAACACGCCATGGGCACAGTGCTTCGCCACGTTTGTCCCCGACGAGATTCCCACCGCCCACGCCGCGCGCTTCCAGGCGCAGATCATGGCGCATATGAGCGGCCAGGCAATGCTCAACCACGACCGCATGGTCAACGTGCGCAGCGCCGCAGACATTCGCCCCGCGCTCAAGGACGGCAAGGTCGCCTGCATCCACACCATCGAAAACGCCACGTTCTTTGCCGAGGACCCCGCGCTGATCGAGGTGCTCAAGAGCTTGGGCGTACTCATGTCATCGCTCAGCTGGAATGCGCAGGGACCGCTCGCGAGCGGACACGATACCCACGCCGGCCTCACCGCCGCCGGCATCGAGGCACTTACGCAGATGGAGCACGCCGGCATGGTACTCGATGTCTCCCACCTCAACGACGAGTGCTTTGACGAGGTTGTCGCCCACGCCACGCGTCCCTTCGTCGCCAGCCACTCCAACTCCCGTGCGGTTTGCGGCGCCAAGCGCAACCTCACCGACGACCAGTTCCGCACCATTCGCGACATGGGCGGTATCGTCGGCCTCAACTACTGCAGCGAGTTCCTTTCCAACGACGCAACCGACAAGACCGCCGCAGACGTCACCTTCGACCAGCTAGCGGCACATATCGAGCACTGGCTCGACCTGGGCGGCGAGGACGTCATCGCGCTCGGCGGCGACTGGGACGGTGCCACGGTGCCCGCCTTCCTCTCCGATGCCAGCATGATGCCCGAGTTCCAGAACATGCTCTCCAAGCACTTTGGCAAGACCGTGATGCAAAAGCTCTGCAGCGACAACGCGCTTGCCTTCTTTGAGCGTTATTAATTTCACATCCCTTGAGCGGGCCGGCATGCCGAACGGTC
>URGG01000034.1 GCA_900547345.1 uncultured Collinsella sp.
GCTGCGCCAACTGCCCGCATAGCCACTAGAAACAACGCGGCCCCGCGATCAACGCCGATCGCGGGGCTATTTCTTTGCTCTATGGGTAGCTAATCAAGCTACCCAGGTTTCCTTGTGAGTTGCGGTGAAATAAGGACTGTTTGGCAGGTAGATGCCGCTATTCAATCCCTATTTCACCGCAACATAGTAGTTACTTGCGGATCAGGCGGGCGCAGAAGTGGCCGTCGTAGGAGTCGGCGTTTACCGGCACGCTTTGGAAGAGGCCCCGATCGTTCTGGCGTACGGAAACGAGTTTCTTGGCTTGATCGAACTCGGGGAGTTGCAGAATCTGTGCCTCGGAAAGCGGTGCCACGCTAAAGCCGGCACCCTCGGGAGAAGCAAGGAAAGCGTCCACCACCTGCGTGTTCTCCTCGTCGAAAACCGAGCACGTCGCATAAATGAGCTCGCCGCCGGCAGCCACGCGCGCGGCGGCTTCCTTGAGCATCGTAAGCTGTAGTTTGGGCAGCTCAACCGTCACGTCCTTTTCGGTCAGGCGCCACGGGATCTCGGGATGACGACGCATGGTTCCGGTGCCCGAGCAAGGCGCATCGATAAAGACCGTGTCGAACTTAACTGGCTTGCCAAGCATGGCATCAAACGATGTGAGCACCTCATCAAGCTCGCAGGCATCACCAGAAACCGTACGAACACCCTGAATACCCGCCTTGTGAAGGCGCGCGAGATTCAGGTCGCACTTGCGATCATGCAGATCGAGCGCCGTATGCTGACGCTCATAGCCCGCACGCTTGGCCTGGCACATCATCACATAGGTCTTGGTGCCACGACCGGCACCAATCTCAAGGCAGCTGCCAGGGCGCGTGGCAGCTGTGGCGATAAGCTGCGCGTTGAGATCAGATGCCACCGCGGCAGCACGCTCAAACATACCCGAAGCAACGGTAACCTGGGCATCAACCGGGGCATGGCAGCCCGGGAAGACAGTCGCGACGAGCTGCGAGATATACGGATCGGACTTGGTCGCAAAGGCGTTCTCATGCAGGGCCAGCGGCGCGGGGGCCAGATTGCCGGCAAAGTTAAGCGCACCCTCAGGCGTGTCGAACGATGCCATAATGCGAGCGCACAGCCAACGCGGCAGACCCATCAGGCGCGACAGGCGAACCAAGCGTCGCTCAGACTCGTCTACATCGGACGCAGTGGCAAAGTCCTCAACGTTGTCCGCGACCTTATGGAGCACGGCATTGGCCAAACCGGCGGCAGACTTAGCTCCGCTGCGCACCAGCTCAACGCCCTGACTCACCGCAACGCGGCCAGGCGTATGCAGATAGAGCATCTCGAAGGCCGAGATACGAAGTGCCATGCGAACACGCGGCGCAACCTTTTTAGGCTTATCGAGAAACTGATCGAGCAGCTCGTCCAAAATACCCTGCGTAGCAGCCACACCCAGCGCCAAGCGGGCGGCAAAAGCGGAATCGCGCTGGTCAATAGCCTTGGCCGATGCGCGAGAGGACAGCACGTCGCGCGCATACATGCCGCGGCGATCGGCCTCCATCAGCACATCGAGTGCAAGTTTGCGCGCGGGAGACAGCTTGCTCATGACAAAACACCCCAGATAAGATCGGCGCCCTGCAGGCCAGCAGCCCAAGCAGAAGCGGCCATAGCACGCTTGCCATCAGGCTTAACCTCGAGCAGCTCAACCGTGCCATCGGAAAGACCCAGGTAAACACGCTTGCTCTTGACGGCAACCGCGCCCTCGCCAAGCGACACATCAGCCGGCGCAGCATCGAGCACGCGCACGGTCTTGCCGGCAATCACACAACGAGCAGGCGCGGTATCGGACGAAGCGAGCACATGACGCACGCAATCGAACGCCGCCATGTGCGGATCCAGGCGCATCTCCTGCTTAGAAATCTTGGCAGCATGGGTAACGAGCGCCTCATCCTGCTCAGTCCACACGGCGGTGCCATCGGCAAGAGAAGGAAGCGTATCGGCAAGCAGTTTGCCACCAAGCTCACCAAGTTCCATGGTCAGCGCCTCAGCATGCTTACCGGCAACGGACGTAGAAACCTGAGCACAATAAGCACCAGTATCCACGCCATGTCCAATGCGCATGATAGAAACGCCAGCAACCTCGTCACCAGCGAGAATCGCACGCTGAATAGGAGCAGCCCCACGCCAACGAGGCAGCAAGGACGCATGAACATTCACAATGCCGAGCGGCGCCATATGAAGAACCTCATCGGGCAAAATGCAACCATAAGCAGCCACACAGAAAATATCGGCTTGCGCAGCTTGGAGAGCCTCAACAACCTCGGCCGTCATACGATTAACCTCAACAACCGGCAACCCCAGCTCAAGCGCCTTAGCCTTAACAGGAGAAGGCTCAAGCTTCTTACCACGCCCACGAACAGCATCAGGACGAGTAACAACAAGCGCAATCTCGTTCCCAGCCTCAACAAGCGAAGTCAGCGAAGGCACAGCAAAATCAGGCGTACCCATAAACACAATACGCATAAAAGTTAGTCTCCTCTCAATTACGAGCCGAGACGGCTACAAAAAAGCGTTCCAGATCGCAAGCGCACCCAGCCGCAAAAACAGTTCAACAAAGACAAATATACCCAAAAACAAAGAAAGAGCCGCATAAAAGCAGCCCTCCCAACAAAGCACCTATCAGCGAAGACGCCCTTCCCTGGCCCGACGGCACCCGGGCGAGACAAGCAGCGTCAACGTAGTCTCCGGAGCGCCCGCCTATATCGTCCCGCGCGCAGTTTCGCAGCGCAGCGAGAATGTTTGAGCACGGGATGATATAGGCGGGCGCCCCGGGGACGGACAAACCTACTCCGTCTCGCCCGGTCGAGCGCCGCGGGCCAGGGCGTCCTGGTACTCCTTGACTGCTTTGATCCTCTGCATGGGCTTCAGTCGCTCGAACATGGTGTTGCCGTGCAGGTGATCGATCTCGTGCTGAAGGCACACGCAGAATAGGTCGCCCGAGCCCTCATAGCGAATCAGGTTAGCGTCCAGATCGTACGCCTCGACGACGACATGGTCGGGACGCTCGATCTCGCAGCTAATGCCGGGGATGGACAGGCAGCCCTCACTAAAGGGCACCAGATGGTCGCTCTGCTCAACAATAACGGGATTGATGAGCACGTAGGGGTCATAGTCGTTTTTGTCGCTGTAGTCGCAGTCGATGGTGACGAGCTGGATGAGCTCGCCGATCTGCGGAGCAGCCAGGCCGCAGCCACCGTTCTCGAACATCATCTTCTTCATCTTCTCGGCAAGCGCCTCGATCGCCGGGGTGATCTCCTCAATGACGGCGCACTCCTGGCGCAGACGAGGGTCGGGCGACAGTACGATTCCGTTGGCTTCCATGGCCATCCTTTCGGGTTGTTACATCAAATCATAGGCGTCGACGTCAACGCTCACGCTCACGCCACGCACGGAGCCCACCTCTTTGAGGCAGGCGTCGATATCATCAGAGACATGGTACCCCACGGGCGACTTCACAAGCAGATGGAAGCGGTAACGGTCCTTGGCCCTCTCGATTACACACGAAGCCGGGCCCAGCACCTGCGGCACGGCACTCCCCGCCCGCAAAAAGTCGGGCGCGGCGGCATGCCAGCGGCGCTTAAGAAGCTTTGCAATGCGCCCGATGTAGTCATGCGCGTCGTCTCGGTTCGCCGACCACACCAAGATGTTGACCAAGCGAACAAACGGCGGGTACAGCGCGTCGCGGCGCTGGTCCAGGTCGTAGTCGGTAAAGATCGAACGGTCGTGCTCAGCGACGGCGCGAATTACCGGGTCATCGGGCAGGTAGGTCTGGATGATCACCTCGCCGGGACGATCGCCGCGACCGGCACGGCCCGCAACCTGCTCCAGCAAATCGTAGGCGCGCTCCCCTGCGCGGAAGTCCGGCAGCTTGAGGGCGAAGTCGGCATTGACCACGCCTACGAGCGTGACCTCGGGAAAATCGAGACCCTTTGCGATCATTTGGGTGCCCAGCAATACGGCACAATCCGCCGCATCGAACTGCTCGAGCAGCTTTTTGTGCGCGTCCTTTCCGCGCGTGGAATCGGCATCCATGCGAATAATGGCGACGTCCTCGGGCAACATCTGGTGCAGTGCGTCCTCGATCTGCTGCGTGCCCAGGCCCATTTTTGCCAGGTAGCGACTGCCACATTTGGGACAGCGACTCGTGGGGGCCGGATAGGGCTGCACGCGCCAAGACGATCCGCAGGTGTGACACTGCAGCGTGTGCGTGCGCTCGTGATACGTAAGCGCGGTGGAGCAGTGGTTGCAGGTGGGGACGCAGCCGCACTCGCGGCACATCAAAAACGGCGCAAAGCCACGGCGGTTATGCAGCAGCACGGCCTTTTCGCGGTGCTCGACAACGCGCTCCAAGCCCTCCATCAAGGGTTTTGAGAACATGCAGCGGCTGCCATGCGAGAACTCGCGGCGCAGGTAGGCCATGCGGACAGTCGGCAGCACGGCGTGTCCCGGGCGCTCGGGCATCTCGACGCGCGTCCAGGTGGCACCGTTATACATGCCACGGCGGCAGCGGTCGAGGGCCTCAGCAGAAGGCGTGGCCGAGCCCAGCACGAGCGGGCAGCGATAGCGACGCGCCATCTCGGCCGCCACCTCGCGCGCGTGGTAGCGCGGACTGGAACCCTGCTTGTAACTGGTCTCATGCTCCTCGTCGATGATGATGAGGCCCAAGTCGCTGAGCGGGCAAAAGAGCGCCGAGCGGGCGCCCACGACCACGCGAGCGGCACCGCTGGCGACCATATCCCACTGGTCCAGGCGCTCGCCAGCCGAAAGGCGGGAATGGAACACGGCGACCGTCTCGCCAAAGCGCGAGCGGAAGCGGCCGACGGGCTGGGCCGTCAGCGAGATTTCGGGCACAAGCACGCACGCCGAGCGACCGGCCGCGAGCACGCGCTCGATGGCGGAGAGATAAACCTCGGTTTTGCCGGAGCCGGTGACGCCGTCGACCAGCACCACGTCGCCATGAGCGTCCAGACGGGCGCGCTCAATCTGCGCGAGCGCCTGCTGCTGACCGTTGGTGAGTGCGACCGGTGCCTTGCCGCTTGCCGAGGAGAGCGTGGTCTGTTCATTGCAGCCACGCCACGCACGGCGCTCCTCCACCACCACGACGCCGCGTTTTTCGAGCGCCTTGATGGTAGCCGACATGCTGTTATAGAGCAGGTTGAGGTCACGCGTCGTGACCGGGCCGCACCGCAGTGCCTCGATGAGCTGGCGCTGGCGGACCGCGGTCTTGGGCGGCGTATAGTCAAAGCCCTCGGGCGTGAGCATGACCCAGCGGTTTTGGATAGGCTTGACGGCGGAACGTTCAACCGTCCACACGCCGTCGTCGCCCTTGACCACGCGCGGGCTTCCACCCGGGGGCAAAAACAGGCGCAGGCACTCGGAAAGCGTTGCGACGTACTCGCGGCTCATCCAGCGTGCGATACGGGCGGCCTCTGCGGTAAAGAGCGGCTTGCTGAGGATAGCCTCGATAGGCTTGATACGCGCGGGATCGAGAGCGATGTTGCCTTGCAGGTCGGCCAGCTCGGGCGCGATGTCGACGATGTAGCCCGCGGCCGCACGGTTGCCAAAATGAACTAGGACGGTGGAGCCGATCTGACCATCGTTGGCGAGTGACTGCGGAATGCCGTAAGCAAACGGCTCGGACAGTGCACGCGTCGGGATGTCGAGGACTACGCTCGCATAGGCGGCGACGGGTTCGGGTGCGGGCTCGGGCTGCGCCGGGGCGGGGGCAGGAGCCGCGGACTTCGGAGCTTCCTCCGGTTCTGGCGAACCAAACAGCGAAAGTTGCTCGACCATGGCCCCAGCACCTCCTATCCCATACGTCTACAGAAACAAGAGCCCCGCTCGGGTGAACGGGGCTCGGATACATACGTTTGCGCAGCGATTACAGCGCCATCGTGCGGGCGCGGTCGATGCGCGCCAAGCAATCGTCGCGGCCGACGAGTGCCATGGTCTCGCCCAACGGAGGGCTCACCATGTTGCCGCAAACGGCGACGCGCACGGCCTGGAACACCACGCGCTTCTTAAGGTCCATCTGCTCGGGCAACGGCTCAAGCGCAGCGTCGATGTTGGCAGCCGTCCACTCGTCCACGCCCTCGAGCGCGCCCTTGGCGGCATCCAGAATGGCACCCATGCCCTCCTTGGCCAGGCCCTTGTTGACGGACTTCTCGTCATACTCGAGCGTCTCGGCCGTAGCGAAGATGGGAGCGGCGACGGTCACGGCGTCGGCCGGCATCTTGGTGCGCGGCTTAACGATGGCGGCAAGCGCGTCGATCCAATCCTCGCCGTACTCGACATTACCCTCGATGAGACCCGCCTCGTGCAGCTCGGGAACCATGATCTCGTCGGCAAACTGAGCATCGGACATGCCGTTGATGTACTCGGCATTGACCCAGTCAAGCTTCTTGGGGTCGAAAGTCGCCGGGTTCTTGGAGATGCGGTCGAGCGAGAATTTGCTGGCCAGGACGTCGCGCGGGATGATCGTGGTCTCGCCGTCGAGCGACCAACCGAGCAGCGCCAGATAGTTGACGAAGGCGTCGGACAGATAACCGGCGTCGCGGTACTCCTCCACCGAGGTGGCGCCATGGCGCTTGGAAAGCTTCTTGCCATCGGCGCCCAGGATCATGGAGATGTGGGCAAACGTGGGCACGGGCGCGCCGAGGGCCTCGTAGACCATGACCTGGCGCGGGGTGTTGGAAAGGTGGTCGTCGCCACGAATGACATGGGTAATCTTCATCATGGCGTCGTCGACGACGGTCGCGAAGTTATACGTGGGCGTACCGTCAGAGCGGAAGATGACAAAGTCGTCGAGCTCCTTGGCGTCGAAGGTAACCTCGCCATGGACGGCGTCGTGGATGACGACGTCGCCACGGTCCTCGGGCACCTTGATGCGCAGGACGTAGGACTCGCCGGCCTCGATGCGGCGGCGCGCCTCCTCGGGATCAAGATCGCGGCAGCGGCGCTGATAGCCCTGGAAGGGGTCCTTGCGCTCCTGAGCGGCCTTGCGATCGGCCTCGAGCTGCTCCTTGGTGCAGAAGCAGGGGTAGGCCTTGCCCTCGTCCCAAAGCTTCTGGGCGGCCTGCTTGTACAGGTCCAGGCGCTCGGTCTGGGCATAGGGGCCAAAGTCGCCGCCCACCTCGGGGCCCTCGTCCCAGTCAAGACCCAGCCAACGCATGGCGCGCAGGATGATCTGCGTGTTCTCGTCGGTGGAACGGGTGGGGTCGGTGTCGTCGATGCGCAGGATAAACGTGCCGCCGTTTGCGCGGGCAAAAGCCCAGTTATAGATAGCGGTGCGGGCGCCGCCGATGTGCAGCTTGCCCGTCGGTGAGGGTGCAAAGCGGACGCGAACGTCTGATGCCATGGAAATCTCCTCGATTGCAGGATGGATGTCTAACTGCATCAGTATAAAGCATCAATGCCCACCTCCGCACAAAGGGCATCGACCCACTCATTGGGGACAGGCTTAAATGACCAGTCTTTGGGACAATCTTAATTTATGGCTGGTCGTTTAAGCCTGTCCCCAATGAGTAGGTGCGGAAAGGGTGTGAATGTTGGATTTACGCGCTATGATGTGCCCTTGCATAGAGAGCCCGGCGGAATGGTAACGGTCGCCGGGACACGTTTTTGAAAGGACAATCATGTCAGAAGAGCTTCGTTCCATCCCGCCCCAGCAGGGGTCCTTTGTGTTTACGTCCGAGTCGGTGACCGAAGGCCATCCCGATAAGATCGCCGACCAGATCAGCGACGCTGTCCTCGACGCAATCCTCGCCAAAGAAATAGAGCTGCAGGAGCAGGGCTATATTGCGCCCAACGGCGTGCCCGCCAACGTGGAAAACGTCCGCTGCGCCTGCGAGACCCTCGTGACCACCGGTACCGTCATCGTCGCCGGCGAGATTCGCACCCAGGCATACGTTGACGTGCAGGAAATTGCCCGCGGCGTCATCCGCCGCATTGGCTACAACCGTGCCAAGTTTGGCTTTGACTGCGATACCTGCGGCGTAATGAGCCTCATCCACGAGCAGTCCCCCGATATCGCCCAGGGCGTCGACGAGTCGTTTGAAACTCAGACCGGCGCCACCACCGACCCAATCGACCTGATCGGTGCCGGCGACCAGGGCATGATGTTCGGCTACGCCTCCAACGAGACCAAGACCCTCATGCCCATGCCGCACTACCTGGCAAGCCGCCTTGCCGAGCGTCTTTCCGCCGTGCGTCACGACGGCACCCTGGCCTATCTGCGCCCCGACGGCAAGACCCAGGTCACCGTGCGCTACGAGGACGGCAAGCCCGTCGAGGTCACGACCATCGTCATCTCCACGCAGCACGCAGCCGAGATCGAAGACATGGGCAAGATCAAGGCCGACCTCATCGAGCACGTCATCACCCCGGTCATGGCCGCCGAGAACATGCCGTGGGACAACGCGGACATCTACGTGAACCCCACCGGTCGCTTTGTCGTGGGCGGCCCCATGGGCGACACGGGCCTCACCGGCCGCAAGATCATCGTCGACACCTACGGCGGCTACGGCCGTCACGGCGGCGGTGCCTTTAGCGGAAAGGACTGCACCAAGGTTGACCGCTCCGCCGCGTATGCCGCGCGCTGGGTCGCCAAGAACGTGGTCGCCGCCGGTCTGGCCGACCGCTGCGAGGTCGAGCTTGCCTACGCCATCGGCGTTTCCAAGCCCCTCTCAATCATGGTCGACACCTTCGGTACCGCACATGTTGCCGAGGACAAGATCGTTGAAGCCGTAGAGAAGACCTTCGACCTGCGCCCGGGCGCAATCATCCGCGACCTAGACCTGCGTCGCCCCATCTACGAAAAGACAGCAGCCTACGGTCACTTCGGCCGCGAAGACCCCGACTTCACCTGGGAGAAAACCGACCGAGTCGAAGAGCTAAAAGCAGCCTGCGGCCTGTAAGCTAATGAGAAAAGCCGCAGCCAAATAGAAACGCATCAAAAGAGGTACCGAAACAACCGGTACCTCTTTTTTATTTAAAGGTGGTGAAGATGAGCCGACCTGGGACATGGAATAGGTCACAGGCCGATAAATTTTGCAGCAGAGCGACTCCAACCATGTATCCTAAGTTCCGAGGGCTTTAGTATTTGGTCGATCGCGAGTTCCGCACGAGCCGGAGGCCACTTAATGTGGCCTCCGTGCGAGCAGGACTGTCCGAGCAGGCGACCAAATACTAAAGCCCTCGGAACGGCGGGACAGAGTATGCCCCGCCCCTCGGGACGACGGGATAGAACAGGAGCGCATATGGCAGGCAAGCCGCAAACACTAGCTACGACCTCGGCATTCGAGATCTTGGGCCCCGTCATGGTCGGCCCCAGCTCATCGCACACCGCCGGCGCCCTGCGCTGCGCCCAAGTTGCCGCCAGCCTGCTGGAAGGCCGCATCACCAAAGTCACCTTTGGCCTGTGGAACTCCTTCGCCCACACCTACCGCGGCCACGGCACCGATCGTGCGCTCGTCGCGGGCATCCTGGGCCTCGACACCGATGACGAGAACATCAAGCAGGCCTTCGACCTCGCGCGCGAGCAGGGCCTCGAATATCACTTTGACATCAAAGGCGACGACGCCTCCATCCACCCCAACACCGTCGACATCGAAATGGTCGACGACACGGGCGCCACCGCCCAGGTTCGCGGCGAGAGCCTGGGCGGTGGCAAGATGCGCATCAGCCGCATTAACGGCGTCGGCGTCGACATCTCGGGCATGTATTCCACGCTCTTCGTGGCGCACAAGGACGTCCCCGGTGTACTCGCCGCGCTCACCAACCTACTCGCCTACGCCCACGTAAACATCGCCTTCTGCCGCACCTACCGCACCGAAGTGGGCGGCCAGGCCTACTCCGTCTTTGAGACCGACGGCGCGCCCGACGACACCGTCGTCCCCATGCTGCGCAAGCTCGACAATGTCGATTACGCGACCTTTATCGAGCTCCCCGGTTCTGCCTCGTCGCTCTCCCCCGGCGTCTCGGCAAAGGAGATCTTCGACGACGGCGAGCAGCTGCTCGATGCGTGCGAGGAACTGGGACTCAGCATCGGTGCCGTCATGGCCGTTCGCGAGGCACGTCTGACCGGCGAGGCCCACGCCGTCGCCGCCATGCGCCGCGTGCTCGACGTCATGCGCGAGGAGACAACGGCCCCCATCGCCAATCCGCAGCGCTCGCTCGGCGGGCTTATCGGCGGCGAGGCCAAGCTCGTCGAAGCAACCCGCTGCAACGATTTGAGTGAAAGCCTGATGGGCCCCGTCCAGACCGAAGCCGTGGCCCGCGCCATGGCCGTGCTCGAGCGCTCCGCCACGATGGGTGTGATCGTCGCAGCTCCGACGGCAGGATCCGCGGGTGTTGTGCCCGGCTGCGTGCTGGCGCTTGCCGATCGCCTGCAGCTCGACGACGAGCAAGTCATGGACGCGCTCTACTGCGCAGCCGCCATCGGCCTCAACCTCACCACGAGCGCCTGCGTCGCCGGCGCCGAGGGTGGCTGTCAAGCCGCCGCCGCCATGGCAGCCGCCGCGCTGGTGCAGATGCTCGGCGGCACGCCCGAGCAGGCGCTCGACGCCAGTTCCATCGCGCTGAGTAACCTGCTGGGCCTCGTTTGTGACCCCGTCGGTGGCCTCGTGGAGGTGCCCTGCCAAAACCGCAACGCCATCGGCGTGGCAGCGGCCTTTAGCTCGGCACAACTCGCCCTCGCAGGCATTAAGAGCTTAGTGCCGTTTGACCAGATGGCACATGTCATGCTCTCGGTGGGTCACGCGTTGCCGGCCACGCTGCGCGAGACGGCAAAGGGCGGCATCGCGCAGGCTCCGGCCGCACTTTCGGCCTGTGCAAAATGCGGGGTGTGCGGATAGCGGCAAAGAATGACTCAAAGGTGGGACAAATGTCCCACCTCTTTTGAATGCCACCGTTTCCGTACCACAAACAGCAGGGCAATCGCTATAATGCAAGCCCAGTAAAAATACGATGAACCGCAAGGCGAAAATCGAAGGATATGCATACGATGTCGCAAAACGATCGAACTCAACTGATTCCCGATCCGCAGCAGCCGAGCAGGCACACCGGCGGCGTTCAGTCGCCGCGTCCTATCGCGCCGAGCCACGGTCAGCAGCGTAGTGCAGCAAACGCTTCCCAACGCCCGAACCAACAGCGACAGCAGCGTCAACAGCGTCAGCAGCGCCAAGCAAACGGCAATGCGCCCAAGCAGCCCCCCACGCACGCTCGAGGCGATCGCGGCCCCGCGCGCAAACCCGCCGAGAACAATAAGTCAGGCAAAAAGACGACGCTATTTGTCGTCCTGGGTCTAATCGTCATTGTCTATATCGTAGGCGTCGTAGCGTTTTCGCAGGTAGCCTACCCCAATACCACCATCGCCGGCGTCGACGTCTCGTTCTCCAACGCTTCGTCTGCCGCCACCAAGGTCAACTCGGCATGGAAGCACTATAAGCTCACCGTGACAGGAGATGACTTTAGCTGGACCTATCAGCCCGAGTCCGATGAACCCATCGTCGACGGTGAAGCTGCTGCAAAAGAAATCATCAACCACAACGAAGCCTTTATTTGGCCGGTCCGCCTTGTGGAATCCTTAAGCGGCAAGACCAAAACAACCGCTACCTCCAACGAAGTCGATCTTGATCAAGGCGTCGACCTGTCCATGCTCTCCGACACCTTTGACCAAAAGAAGTTTGAGAAGGATCTGGGCGCCGCCATCGACGAGTTTAACGAGGGGCGTTCGGGCACGTTCGAGGCCAATAGCTCCTATGACGAGCAAGCGGGCAAGTTTACCGTCGAGAAGGCACGCTCCAACGAAAAACTCAACCGCGAGCATGTCATTAAGTATGCCGAGCTCGAGCTTGCCTCGCTGGCCGAGACCGTAGATCTTTCCAAGCTCGGCAACGATGCCTATGAGCCGCTCAATGGAACGCTGACAGATGATCAGATTCAGGCCGCATGCGATGCCGCCAACAACTTCCTGGGCGTCAACGTGACCCTTAAGCTCAACGGCGAGGATGCCGGAAAGGTCGACGGCAGCTCCGTATTGCAGTGGATCAGCTTTGCCGATCCGGCCAACCCCACGCTCGATACGTCGCAGATCAGCAGCTGGGCAGCCGAGCTCGCCAACGGCTTTAATACCGTGGGCTCCACTCGCTGGTGGACGCGCGCCGATGGCAAGCAGTGCGCCGTCGAAGGCGGTGACTTTGGTTGGTCCATCGACAGTAGCTCGCTCGCCAAGCAGGTCGAGGACGCGATTAACAACAAACAGACCGGCGAAATCGAGATCAAGTACTCCCAGAAGGCCGACACCTTTACCGCAAAGGGAGAGCCCGACTGGAAGGCATACATCGATGTCGATCTGTCCGAGCAGCACGCGCGCTACTACGACGAGAACGGCAATATCGTTTGGGAGGCCAACTTTATTTCCGGCAAACCGGGAGAAGACGCCACCCCCGAGGGCGTGTGGCAGATCAACAGCAACGACGGCGGCAGCACCCTGATCGGAGCCAAGGATCCCGAGACGGGCAAGCCCAAATATGAGAGCCCGGTGAGCTACTGGATGCCGTTCGAGGGCAATATGATCGGCTTCCACGATGCTACATGGCAAAACGACAAGAGCTTCGATAATGCCGAGTCCTATAAGTGGTGCGGTAGCCACGGCTGCATCAATCTGCGCCTGGCCGATGCAAAGGCACTGCACGATTGCATCAAAGTCGGCCTGTGCGTGGTTGTCCACTCGTAGTGCAACGCGCACATTCCTACAACATGGAGCTGCTGCGACCAATCTAACAGTTCCGAAAGAAACCGTCCCATGCGCTCGCCCCAACTGGTGGGCGCATATACTTATCGAGGTACTTTCTATAAAGGAGACGCTATGCCGAATGTCCCCACGATCACCCCGGGCCCGGATGATACCGAGCACACGCCCGAAGATGTCACCGAAACGATTCCTCTGATTACAAACGTACATGCCGATAAGCAGAACGGACGCGCGAACGATGCGACCGAGATTTCCGATGAAGAGGCCTACGCCAAGCTCAAAGCAAAACGTGCCGAACGTCGACGCAAAAAGCTCATCCGACGCGGCATTGCGGCCGGCGTCGTGGCCGCCATTGTGCTCATCGCCGTTGTCGTGACCTTAGCCATCAACGCACGGCCCGCAGGCAACAACGGGCCGGTGACCGACATGGTGACCGAGGGCACGTTTACCACATCGGTCGAGGCGAAAGGGCAGCTCAAACCCATTTCGTCCTCGGTGGTCTCCCCTTCTGTCGACGGTACGGTCGATTCGATCAACGTGCAGGCAGGCCAATCCGTCAGCGAGGGCGACGTGCTTATGACCATTAAAAACGACGAGCTCGATCGTAACGTTGCCGAGGCGCAGCGTGCAGTTGCAGCCGCTCAGGAAGACCTCGCCAACGCACAGAAAGCCGCAGCTGCCGCGCAGACCACCCCAACGACGGACGTCGATGGAGCTTCCGCAGCGGCTGGCGTCTCCGACGCATCAGCGGACACGAACGCCGTATCGGCCGCGCAGCGCAGCCTCGCATCGGCCCAGGCAAACCTCGATCAGGCGAACGCCAAGGCCGCCAGCCGTACGGTCACGGCCCCGAGCTCGGGCAGCATCGTGGAGCTCAACGCCAAGGTGGGCGCCACGGTAACAGGCGGCATGATCATGGGCGAAAGCGATACGAGCGGTGGCAAGCAGTGCATGCAGATCGCCGACCTATCCAAGATGAAGGTGACCGTGCAGGTGGGCGAAAAGGACATCGCCAAGATCGCCGTTGGGCAGAGCGCCAACGTCACGTATCCCGCGTTTCCCGATATCGTGAGCCAGGGCACCGTCACGGCTATCGCGTCGGTGGCAAACTCCGACGCCGCCAACGGTGGCGGCGGCAGCGTAACCTTTAACGTCGACATCCTCATCGAGGCGCCCGACGCGCGCCTGAAGCCGGGCATGACGGCCGAGGTATCGGTGGTGACCGAGCAGCTCGACGACGTGGTGATGGTGCCGACGATGGCGCTCATGACCGAAGACGGCGAACACTATTACGTCAACGTGGCGACTGATGACGAGGGCAAGCAAACCCGTCGCGTGAAGGTGACCGTCGTGACGCAAAACGACAACGAAGCCGTAGTCGGTAAGACACAGGTCAAGCGCGACGACCAGGGCAACGAGATCAACCCCAACGTGCCGGTTACCAAGCTGCGCGATGGCGACACCCTCGTCATGGACACCGGAGCGGCCGCAACGGCTGACGGCGGCTACGGTGCGGATTCGGGCAGTATGTCTGCCGACGAGGGCATGTAATGCGTCCCGTTATCGACATCCGCAACGTGCACCGCATCTTTGAGAGCGAGGCGGGGTGCGCCCACATCCTGCACAAAGTGAGCCTGGCGGTAAATCCCGGCGAATTCGTCGCTATCACCGGCCCCTCGGGCTCGGGCAAGTCGACGCTCATGAACATCCTAGGCTGTCTGGATAAGCCGACGGCGGGCGACTACTACCTGCAAGGGCTCAACGTGGCCGAGCTCGATGATGAGGAGCTCACCGAAGTTCGCGCCCTGAGCATTGGCTTTGTCTTTCAGAGCTTCAACCTGCTGCCGCGCCTGTCGGTTATCGAAAATGTGATGCTGCCGCTGGCCTACACCAATGTGCCCCGTAGCCAGCGCGAAATGCGCGCCGTGCACGCGCTGCAGGCTGTCACGCTGCCCGTCGACCACTGGGACCACCGCATATCCGAGCTCTCGGGCGGCCAGATGCAGCGCGTCGCAATCGCGCGCGCCCTCGTCAATGACCCGCCCATCATTCTGGCCGACGAGCCGACGGGAAACCTGGACTCCGCTACCGGAGCGCTTGTGATGGAAACCTTCCATAAGCTCCAGAAGCGCGGCAAAACCATCGTGCTTATCACACACGACCCCGGCATCGCCGCCGAGGCCGACCGTGCCGTGACCATCCGCGACGGTCGCATTCACGATGGCGCGTATATTCCACATGCACCGCGGACCCTGCGCAGCGCCGTGGATAGCCTGCCCAGGATTTCCGCCTCCGCCAACCCGCCGAAAGGAGAGATGGCATGAGCGCCCGCGATCTCATCCAGGAAGCCCTTCACTCGCTCGAAGCCAACAAGGGGCGCAGCCTGCTCACCATCCTGGGCATTGTCATCGGCATCGCCTCGGTTATCGCCATGACTTCGCTCATCGGCGGCATCCAAAACAGCCTGGTCAACAGTCTGGGCCTCAATGCGGCACGCATGGTGCAAATCTATTCGTCGCAAGAACTCACCGAGTCCGACATCGAGAAGCTTCAAAAACTGGTGCCGCAGATAGAGCAGATCGGCATTGTCGACAGCGCGTATACCGAGTATAAGACCGGCGATAAAAGCTATACCGTCATGGCACAGGGTGTCGATAGCGACATGCTCGACGCCGTGGGGGCCAGCAAGCTCGTTGCGGGGCGCACCTATTCCCAGGCCGAGTCCCAATCAGGCTCGCGCGTGGCGCTCATCAGCCGCGGCGGCGCCGATCAGCTTTACGGCAACGAACAGGATGCGCTGGGGAAAACCATCAAGGTGTCCAACGGCGAGGTGCAGATTGTAGGTGTGATTGATGGCGGCAACGACTCCATGGGCTCGCTCACGCTGTATATGCCGCGCGAAACCATCTCAGGCCTGTTTGGCGACGAAAATCCTTCATTCCCCAGCGTGACGGCTCTTGCCGCCGAGGGCACAGACATGGACGAGCTTTGTAAGACCATCGAGTCCAAGGTGCGCGCAATGAAGGGCATCGCGGAGGATGATGAGTACGACAGTGTATCGGCGACCTCCATGAAAAGCGCCATCGATGCACTCAACTCCTTTATGGGCGCGTTCTCGCTCATCATGGGCGCTGTCGCCAGCATCTCGCTGCTTGTCGGCGGTATCGGCATTATGAATATGATGCTCACCAACGTGACTGAGCGCATCCGTGAGATCGGCATTCGCCGTGCCCTGGGCGCAAGTCGTCGCGATATCACCGCGCAGTTTTTGGCCGAGTCCTCGGCGCTGTGCGTCACCGGCGGACTGTTGGGTGTCCTGATTGGCTATCTGCTGGCATGGGGACTCACGTTCTTTGCCGCAAGCTCGGGCATCATGAGCGAGTTTGGAGCTACCGGGACGATCACGCCAAGCTTCTCCATTACAACAGTGTTGATCGCGTTTGCCGTATCGGTCGGCATCGGCGTAATCTTTGGCTTCTACCCCGCTCGCCGTGCAGCAAAGCTCGACCCGGTGGAATGCCTACGCTACCAGTAAGCCACCACCAACAAGTTGCGGTGAATTAGGGACTGAATATGCTATTTAGCAGCAAAAACAGACGCTATTTCACCGCAACTCATTGAAGGGCTGTTTACGCCAGTTCCGGGCGTCGTCCTCGAGCTATTGGTGGATGACGGGCTTGTACGGGTCGAGCTTGCTCGGGGCGCTCCTCCTCGCGGGCGGGATGGCGCGTAGGCGCGGCGAGCGCCTAGCGCGCGAACTCCCGTAAGAGCGCGTCTTCCACTTCCCGAAGCGAAAGGGCCCCGCCTCCCTCGGCGGGACGGGTGACCACGATGCAGCGCGCTCCCGCGTCACGCGCGGCGGCGAGCTTCTCGGCCGTGCCGCCTACGGTTCCCGAGTCCTTGGTCACAAGCCACTGGGCGCCCACCTGCCGAAGCATCGCCTCGTTGAGCTCGCGGGTGAAGGGCCCCTGCATGCCGATGACGTGCGACGGCGAAAACCCCGCGTCGATGCACTTCGTTATAGCACCGGGCAGCGGGAGCACACGCACGAAGAAGCGCTCCGCGAAATCGGCGACGCGCGTGTAGGGAGCAAGCTCCTTGCTCCCTGTCGTGAGAAGCGCGCGACCCGGGTTCTCGGAGAGAAAGCGCGCCGCGCAGGCGATCGACGCGACCGACACGACGCCTTTGGGCAGCGACTCGGCCGGGCGCGCAAGGCGCAGGCATCGTGCACCCACGGCGAGCGAAGCGGCCCGGATGTTGCCGCTTGCGAGCGTAGCGAAGGGGTGCGTGGCGTCGACGACGATGCGCGCGCCGGAAAGCTCGCGCTCCATGTCGGCCTCGTCGAGCCTGCCCGCATGCACCTCGATGCCCGGAAGCTCGCCCAAAAGCTTGCCTCCGTACTCGGTTGCCGCGTAGGCACGGGCGGGGATTCCCGCCCCGCTCGCCCATTCGCACAGAAGGCGGCCCTCGGTGGTGCCGGCGAAGATGCGCAGCGCCGGCGCGGATGCGGGGGCCGTCACTTCGGGCCGCCTGGGCGCGTGATCTGGTAGAGCAGCGCGTTCATAATGGCGGGCCCCCACGACGGGGGGGCCCTTTGCGACCCTGATG
>URGG01000035.1 GCA_900547345.1 uncultured Collinsella sp.
ACTTCGTGCGGCGAGCCTTTTTGCGTCCTGCGGAATGCGCTGGGAAGTTACCCCATGCGGCCAGCTGCGGGGTCTTTGCTGCGCTCGAGCAAGCAGCCCAACATATAAATCTGAATTTGGATTTGGATGGGAGGGGCTTGTTGCTGTTGAGGGCGGTGAAGCGCGAGTGACACTTTGGGATGCGTGGCGCCCTGGGTTGGGGCGATGCTTTGGGATGATGTTCTTACTTAGTTGAAGAGGGGTTTTATGACTGATAAGTAGTCTTTGGCTACGTCGGCTTTGTCTGCTTGGAAGTTGTGCCAGGCCCACCATTGGACGGTGGCTACGAAGCTTGAGGCTATGTGGTGTAGTAAGAAGCTGCGGTCCATGGTGCCAGCGGGGCCTGCGGGGTCGGCGGGGACGGTTTCGGCTGCGCGCGACATGATGGTCTTGCGGAGACAGTCGGCGAAGACGCGTGAGCCGGCACCGGCTACGAGGGCTCGTACGCCCTGACGGCGCTCCCAGAGGTTGTTGAGGATATGCTCGACTTGCACGAGTGGGTCGTCGAGCGGCGTACCATCGTCGTCGAGGGCGTGGGTGCAGATGTCGCTCACGAGCTCGGACAGTAGGTCGTCTTTGCTCTTAAAGAGGCCGTAGAATGTCGCGCGGCCTACGTGGGCGCGAGCGATGATGTCGCCGACAGTGATCTTGCCGTAGTCCTCCTCGCGAAGGAGCTCGGAAAACGCCGTGACAATAGCGGCGCGGCTTTTTTCTTTGCGGGCATCCATGGTTATGCATCCACTTGAACAAGCAGGCAACGGAGCGTGCCGGAGCAACCCTCGTAGGGACGCTTGCCGGCGCCGTAGCCGACGGCTTCGATGCGGTAGCGTGCCGGCAGGTGCTCGGACGTGCGCAGCGCGGCGACGATGGCGGCGCCCGTGGGCGTCACGAGCTCGCCGGCGACCGGTACGGGCGTGAGGGCGATATTGCCCGCCTGGCATAGGTTGACAACGGCGGGGACGGGAATGGGCATGAGGCCGTGGGCGCAGCGGATGGTGCCGTGGCCCTCGGAAAGCGACTCGACAACGATGTCCTCAATACCCAGGTCATCGAGGCAGATGGCGACAGAGCAGACGTCGACGATGGAGTCGACGGCGCCCACCTCGTGGAACATGACGGTTTCGGGCGTTTTGCCGTGGGCCTTGGCCTCGGCGGCGGCAAGTGCGGTAAAGATGGCGAGCGCACGACGCTTGGCGCCATCGCTTAGCTGTGAGCCGTCGATGATGGCGGTGACATCCGCCAAAGAACGGTGGTGATGGTGGTGGGCGTGATGGTGACCCTCGTGGCCATGACCGTGGGCCTCATGGTCATGATCGTGGCAGTGCTCGTGTTCGTGCTCGACATGGTCATGATGGTGGTGCTCATGCTCGTGTGTGTGCTTGGTAGCTGCTTCGTTGTCGTAGAGCCAGGCCATATCGTGATCGTGGTTCTCGAGCTCCTCTGCAAGCTGAACGTCAAAGTCGCAGGCGTCGATGCCATGCTTGTTTACGCGTGTAACGGCAACCTCAAACCCGTCAACCGGCAGTGTGACGAGCTGTTCGCGCAGGTGCTCCTCGCTGGCGCCCAGATCGAGCAGGGCCGCGACGGTCATGTCGCCGCTGATGCCCGAGGTGCCGTCGATGATAAGCGTGTGCTGATGGTTGGACATGGAATGCTCCTTAATGGGCGTAGGACGCGCCGGCGCTCAGATGATTGATAAGACTTGCCTGGTAGGCGGCACCAAAGCCGTTGTCGATATTGACGACCGAAACGCCGCTGGCGCAGGAGTTGAGCATGGCGAGCAGCGCGGCTACGCCACCAAAGCTCGCGCCGTAGCCCACGCTGGTGGGAACGGCGATGACCGGACAGCTCACCAGACCGCCGACAACGCTCGCCAGTGCGCCCTCCATGCCGGCGATGGCGATGACCACCTGCGCCTGAGCAAGTTCCTCGGCATGCGCGAGCAGGCGGTGCAGGCCGGCGACACCTACGTCGTAGAGGCGGTCGACCTCGTTGCCATAGAACTCGGCCGTCAGTGCCGCCTCTTCGGCGACGGGCAGGTCGCTCGTGCCGGCGCAGGCGACGACGATGCGTCCGTTGCCGGTAGGGGAGGGCTTGCCGCCCACGAGGGCGAGCTGTGCGTCCGGGACATATCCCAGGTCGATGCCGTTGTCGAGGAGCTCCGAGGTACGGGCCGCTTTTTCGCTGTCCAGGCGCGTGACCAGGATGCGCTCCTGGCCGGCATCGCGCAGCGCCTCGATAATGGCGGCAATCTGCTCGGCGGTTTTACCGGCACCGTAGACAACCTCGCCGGCTCCCTGGCGTACCCCGCGTGAAAGATCGAGCTGCGCAAAACCCAGATCGGCGGTTGGCGCCGTCTGGATGCGCGTGAGGGCATCGGCTGGCATAATGCTTCCGTCTGCCACGTCACTTAGCAATTGCTCAAGATCTCGTTTGTCCATATAAGTTCCCTTCGACGCAGAAAAGTTTAGCACGCGAAGGGTTGTTTCCGAACATTAGAGCATAATTGTTCGGAAATCTGACATGTCAGATTAGATGAAGTTGTGAGGCAAACTGACTAGTCACGCAGGATGATGTCCATGGCGAGCATCAGGTTGCGTTCGTCGATGGTAAACGGGGCTGCCTCGCGCGTCTTGGGCTTGGCGCAAAACGCGATGCCCGTGCCCGCGGCCTGAATCATGGGGATGTCGTTGGCGCCGTCGCCGATCGCGACGGTATGGGCCATATCGACGCCGCACCCAACCGCCCAATCCAGCAGCTGGATGAGCTTGGACTCCTTGGTCACAATGTCGGCAGCTAACTTACCGGTGAGCTTGCCGTCCACGACCTCCAGACGATTGGCCAGACAAAAGTCGATACCCGCGGCAGCCACGATCTTGTCGGCGACCTCGTGAAAGCCGCCGCTTACCACGCCGACCTTCCAGCCCTTGCTGTGCGCCGAGCGCACAAGCTCCAGCGCGCCGGGGGTAAACGTCACGCGCTCAAAGGTGCGCTCGAACACGCTCTCGTCCAAGCCGGCAAGCAGCCCCACGCGTTCCTCGAGCGCCTGCTTAAAGTCGAGCTCGCCGCGCATGGCGCGTTCGGTGATCCGCGCAACTTGCTCGCCCACGCCGGCTTCCTCGCCCAACAGGTCGATGACCTCCTGGTTGATGAGCGTGGAGTCGATATCCATAACGATGAGGCGTGCAGTCATGGCGGGCCTTTCCGAGTGCAGTTGTATTGGGGCACATTGTCGCACGCCGCACGCGTCGGCGACGGCCGCGGTGCGTTAATTGTTTCGTCTCCGTCAAGTCTTTGGGCAGGAGCTACTTTTTCGCGGCACATCGACGCGGGTGCGATAAGATAGAACGCCATGTCCGGCTGCGCGGTTTACGCAGGCTGGGCAAATCTGTACGACGCCGCCCGGAACGACACGGGGCGGCACAGATCCATAAAGGAGGATCACTGGTATGAGCCAGACCCGTCCCATCGATGAGCATTCCATGCACACCCGTACCTGCGGCGAGCTTCGCTTCGAGAACGTGGGCGAAGAGGTCACCCTCACCGGTTGGGTGAGCCGTCGTCGCGACCACGGCGGCCTTATCTTCTGCGACCTTCGCGACCGCGAGGGCATCACGCAGCTCACCTTCGACCCCGAGCACTCTGATGGCGATGCCTTTAAGATCGCCGAGACCATGCGTCCCGAGTGGCCCATCAAGATCCACGGCGTCGTGCGCGCTCGTGGTGAGGAGACCACCAACACCAAGCTCGCGACCGGCGAGATCGAGGTCCTGACCGACCACGCCGAGGTGCTCAACACGTCCGTCACCCCGCCGTTCCAGATCGAGGACGGCATCGAGACCAGCGAGGATACCCGCCTGCGCTATCGCTATTTGGACCTCCGCCGTCCCGAGATGATGGCCAACCTCAAGCTGCGCTCCGACTTTACCTTTGCCATTCGCGAGGCGCTGCACAACCGTGAGTTCATGGAGGTCGAGACACCCTCCCTGTTCAAGTCCACGCCCGAGGGCGCCCGCGACTTCATCGTTCCCAGCCGTATTCAGCCGGGTAACTTCTACGCCCTGCCGCAGTCCCCGCAGCTCCTGAAGCAGCTGCTCATGGTCGGTGGCGTCGAGCGCTACTACCAGGTTGCCAAGTGCTTCCGCGACGAGGACCTGCGTGCCGACCGTCAGCCCGAGTTCACCCAGGTCGATATCGAGATGTCCTTCGTGGACCAGAACGACGTCATGAGCGCGCTCGAGGAGGTCCTGGCCGATGCCTTCGGCCGCATGGGTGTCGAGATGCCCACGCCGCTGCGTCGCATGGACTACTGGGAGGCCATGGACACCTATGGCTCCGACAAGCCCGATACCCGCTATGGCATGCACCTGGTCGACCTGACCGACATCTTCGCCCACTCCAAGTTCAAGGTCTTTGCGACTGCCGCAAACGAGGAGGGCTCTGTCGTCAAGGCCATCAACGCCAAGGGCGCCGGTGCCTGGGCACGTGCCAAGATCGATAAGCTCGCCGGCGTGGCCTCCACGTTTGGCGCCAAGGGTCTGGCTTGGATCGCCTTCCGCGAGGACGGCTCTATCAACAGCCCCATCGTCAAGTTCTTCTCGGACGAGGAGATGGCGGCTCTGCGCGAGCGCATGGACGTCGAGCCCGGCGACCTTGTGATGTTCGCCGCCGGCCCGCGCCTGCTCTCTGACGAGATCCTGGGCGGCATGCGTTCCCACATGGCCAATGCGCTCGAGATCAAGCGCGAGGGTCACGACTTCCTGTGGGTCGTCAACTTCCCGCTGTTCCATTGGGATGAGGACCGCAAGGCTTACGCTGCCGAGCACCAGCCCTTTACCCTGCCGACCGAGACCGACATCGCCAAGATCGAGGCCGACCCGTTGGCAGCCGGTTCTTGCACCTACGACTTTGTCATGGACGGCTTTGAGGCCGGCGGCGGCGGTATGCGTATCCACAACGCCGAGATGCAGATGTCCATGCTCAAGCTCCTGGGCTTTACCGAGGAGCGCGCCGAGTCGCAGTTTGGCTTCCTCATGGAGGCCCTCAAGTTTGGTGCGCCCCCGATGGGCGGTTTCGCTTTGGGCCTGGACCGCGTGTGCATGCTGCTTACCGGCTCCGACTCCATCCGCGACGTCATGGCGTTCCCCAAGACGGCCAGCGGCTCCGACCTCATGTCGGGTGCCCCGAGTACCGTTAGTGGCGCCCAGCTCAAGGACGTCAGCCTGCGCCTGATGTAGGCGAGCGGCTATATATTGCCCGCAACGAGGGAAGGACGCGTGCCTTCCCTCGTTTTTTATGCGCCGAGGTTGTGAGGGCATGGGGTGACCGGACGTCGAGGAAACTGCGTCCCGGAATTTGCGTCCAGAATGGGATGTACTTTCCGCCAGGGTCACTCAGCGGAAACTGCGTCCCAGAATCCAGCCAAATAACGGGTCGCACTTTCCGGTTGAGCTGTCTAACGGAAACTGTGCCCCAGAATGAGCGCTCAAAACGGGGCAGGCTTTCCGCAACAACTGTCTGGCAGAAAGCCTGCCCCAGTTTCTTATAGCGAGTCTCTCTGAACGAGCTGCATGTGCATGACGGTGGTGGTGGGCTCGGCACCCTTGATCATGTCGAGCGCAATGTTGGCGGCCATGTGTCCTTCTTCGCGCAGAGGCTGGCGGACGGTCGTGAGCGCGGGGACGCAGCGCGCCGCAATCTCGTGATCGTCGAAGCCGACGACAGAAACGTCCGCAGGAACGGATAGGCCTGCCTCGTTGAGTGCGGTGATGACGCCAGCCGCGATACGGTCCGATCCGCAGAGCACGCCATCGAAAGCAATCTCGCGCGCGAGGATCTGGTGCATGGCCTGATAGCCGTCTCCGCTGTTCCAGCCGGTATAGATAACGTTTGCGTCTGGGAGGTCTTCGCCCAAGACGGCGCGGTAGCCGCGCAGGCGGTCGACAACAGCGGGGTTGTCTTGCGGTCCCAACACGGCGACGATATCTTTGCGCCCGCGATCCTTCATGGCGAGTGCCGCAAAATGTCCGCCCTCTTCGTCGTCAGAGTAGACCGTCGAGAACACATCGCGATAGGGGTGGCCCTCGAGCTGGCCGCACAACACGGTGGGTACGCCCAGCTCGCGCAGCACCTCGAGCAGCTCGCTGCCTTTGTAGGGAGAGACGTCGATCACGGCGTCGAACGAGCGGCGCTCAAAGTGCTCGCGTGCGCGGTTGCGCTCATGCGTAGAAGACGCCTGCAAGATAACGGGCAGATAGGACGACTCCGACAGTTCCTCGGTAATGCCGCTCAAAAACTCGCTATAGGTGGGGTCGCTGAAGAGTTCACTCAGAGGCTCGGTCACGAGCACGGCGATGATTTCCGTGCGCCCGACAGCGAGCGCTCGGCCACGAGCGTTGGGGACAAAATTGACTTCCTTGGCCGCCGCGCGGACGCGCTTTTTGGTTTCCTCGCTAATGCGGGGCGAATCGTTGAGGGCGCGCGATGCCGTGGAGCGCGACACGCCGGCAGCTGCGGCAACCTCGGCAAGCGTAGGTGCGGTGCGAACTGGTTGTGTCATGGCGTCTCCTGGAAAATGCGGTCGATGTTGTCACTGATACGGGCTAGTGCGGATACAGCTTACTATAGTGCGCCTGAACAGCGTTCATGATATCCGGTGACCGGTGTCGTTTTGCAACCAAGCCGAAATCGAATACGTCTCGTGTGGGTGAGATATCAGCGGGCGTGGAGGTTGCCTACGAGCTTAAGAACGATGTCTTGTGCTGAGTTCCGATACTCAGGGTGACATAAGTGTTGCGATTGTACAACCGGTTGCACCGTTAACCCGGCCAAATCGACCGTTCAGCGGACAACCGGTTGCACAGTTTTTTGCATCGCCCGTAAGATAAGGACAACCGGTTGCACAAGAATCACTACGATGATGAAGGAGCATCACCATGGACGCCATTAACGATTGGGAAAACCAAGCGCTCACCCACAGGAACCGCCTGGCACCCCATGCGTACTTTATGGGTTACGAGACCGCCGATCTCGCTGCAACGTACAGCCGCGAGCTGTCGCGCGGGTTTGTCCAGCTGTCCGGCTCGTGGCAGTTCCGCCTCTTTGAGGGCCCCGCTACCGTCTCCAACGAGGAACTCTCCACGTACAAGCCCGAGTGGGATCACGTGGAGGTTCCGCACCTGTGGCAGGTGGACGGCTATGGCAACCTTGCCTACACCGACGAGGGTTTCCCGTTCCCGGTTGATCAGCCGTTCGTTCCCTCCGACGACCCCACGGGCGTCTACCAGCGCATCGTCAACCTTCCCGCCGTTCCTGCTGGCGCTCGCGAGATCATTCGCTTCGACGGCATCGAGAGCTATGGCGAGCTGTACGTCAACGGTCAGTATATCGGCATGACCAAGGGTTCGCGCCTGTCTGCCGAGTTCGACGTGACCGACGCGCTTGTCGAGGGCGACAACCTGTTTGCGGTCAAGGTCCTGCAGTACAGCGATGGCAGCTATATCGAGGACCAGGATATGTGGTGGGCCTCGGGCATCTTCCGCGATGTGTACCTTATGCAGCGTCCCGCCGCGCACCTGGTCGACTTTAGGTTTCGCACGCACCGCGAGGGCGATACCGCTCTGATTACGCTCGATACGGTTGCCGAGGGCTCTTCCCGCGTTGTGTTTACGCTCAGCGATGGCGAGAACGTGGTGGCTGCGGGCGAGTGCGTCGACGGCCATGCCGAGTGCGGCGTGACCGATGCCCACTTCTGGAATCCCGAGGACCCCTTCCTCTACGACCTTACGTTTGAGGTCTACGACGGTGACCAGGTCAGCGAGTACGTCCCGCATCGCCAGGGTCTTGCCGAGGTGACGGTCGAGGGCAATCATATCTACCTCAACGGCACTTACTTTAAGATGCATGGCGTCAACCGCCACGATCACGACGATCACAAGGGCCGCGCCGTGGGCCTCGATCGCATGCGCCGCGACCTGGAGCTCATGAAGCAGCACAACATCAACGCGGTGCGCACGTCCCACTACGCCAACGACCCGCGCTTTTACGAGCTGTGCGACGAGTATGGCATCATGCTGGTCGCCGAGACCGATATGGAGAGCCACGGCTTCGAGAATATCGGCAATATCGCCCTGGTCACCGACGACCCGGCATGGGAGCCGGCCTACGTCGACCGCATTGAGCGCCTGGTGATGCAGGAACGCAATCACGCCTGCATCATTATGTGGTCCATGGGCAACGAGAGCGGCTATGGCTGCAACATCCGCGCGATGTACGCCAAGGCTCACGAGCTCGATGGTCGTCCGGTCCATTACGAGGAGGATCGCAACGCCGATACCGTCGACGTTATCTCCACCATGTACTCCCGCGTGTCGCAGATGAACGACTTTGGTGAGCATCCATTCCCCAAGCCGCGCATCAACTGCGAGTACGGTCACTCCATGGGCAACGGCCCCGGAGGCCTGTCCGAGTATCAGGAGGTCTTCGATCGCTGGGATTGCATCCAAGGCCAGTTTATCTGGGAATGGTGCGACCACGGTCTGGCTGCTGTGACCGAGGACGGCATTGCCTACGATATGTATGGCGGCGACAACGGCGATTACCCCAACAACAGCAACTTCTGCATCGATGGCATGGTGTTCCCCTGGCAGCAGCCGAGCCCGGGCCTTACCGAGTACGGCCAGGTCATCTGCCCGGTTCGCATGGCTTATGACGCCGAGGCGGGCGAGCTGACTGTCACCAACAAGCGCTGGTTTACCACCCTCGAGGATGTTTGCCTGTCGGCGGAGACCCTGGTGGACGGCGACGTGGTCTGCCGCAAGACGCTCATGCCCGGTGCGGTTGCCCCCGGCGAGTCCGTCCAGCTTCCGCTGGTGATTCGCGAGGCCGCGGTAGGCGAGACCCTGCTGACCGTGCGCGCCTACACCATGGCCGCTCACGTCTGGTGCGAGCCGATGTTCCAGCTGGGTGCAAGCCAGTTTGCCATCGCAAACCATCCGGCGCCGGCCATCGCCGCCCCAGCTCGTCCTGAGCTTACGGTCGAGGAGACCGAGCAGGAGATTCGCATTCACTCCCTCAACGGCGAGCTGACCTTCAGCAAGGTAAACGGCACCGTGAGCAAGTGGAAGGCATCCGGCCGTGACGTCATGGCCTCTGGTCCCCAGGTTGGTTTTTGGCATCCGCTCGTCGATAACCACGCCCAGGAGTATGACTCACTGTGGAAGGACAACTTCATCGATGTGATGCAGACGTCTACCCGCAAGGTTTCTTGGAAGCAGGACGGCAATGCGGTCGTCGTTACCGTGAGCCAGCGTATCGCTCCTCCCGTCCGCGCGTTCGGCATGCGCGTCGAGCTTGTCTACACCGTGCTTCCGAGCGGACGCGTTGACCTCAAGGTTTCCGGCGAGCCCTACGGTGACTATTCGGACATCATCCCGCGCATCGGCATCTCCTTCGAGGTCCCCGGTTGCGATCGCGCCGTCGAGTGGTATGGCCACGGCCCGGGCGAGAACTATCCGGACTCGCTGCGCGCCAACCCGGTCGGTCATTACCGCACCACGGTCGACGATATGTTCACGCCCTACGTTATGCCTCAGGACTGCGCCAACCGCGAGGGTACCCGCTGGGTTGCTCTGCGCTCTAGCCACGGTGACGGTCTGGTCGTGACGCGTCCGAGCGACGCCGCTTCCAACCCGTTCTCGTTCTCGGCATGGCCCTATAGCTGCGAGGCCATCGATAACGCCAAGCACGTCTACGACCTTGTCAAGGGCGATACGGTCACGGTCAACATCAACGACCAACTGCTCGGCCTTGGCTCGAACTCTTGGGGTTCCGAGGTGCTCGATTCCTATCGCACCCGTTTTGAGAGCTTCAGCTTTGAGGTGTCCCTGCGACCGCTAACGTCTGCCGATCTGGCTCAGGCACTGGCACCCATTAAGGAGGCATAAGTCATGCATGTCTTTAACTCGCGCGCCGATTTCGACGCTCAGATGAAGTCCGTCAAGAAGTGGATGCGTACCGGACAGGCGCTCGACGGCGTTTCTGAACTGCAGCACGATGTGGCGTACTCCATCGGCGACTCGTTGGTGTACTGGTGGGTCTATGCCCGCGAGGCCGCAACCGCCGATCTGGTCGGTCACCGTCGCTACCATGCCGTGCTCGCCCCGCTCGACGGCAATCTGACCGTTGAGGTGGCTTCCAAGGCCGATCTTACCTGTACGCGCGCCTACAGCGATATCGATGATTGCGAGCGCTTTGAGGGGGCGGGGGAGACCGTGACGATTCCCGCCGGCGGCGTTGCCGTCGTCGAGATCGACGAGGCTTACCGTGTTATCGCCGAGGCTTCGGATCCCCGCGTCGTGGTACTGCACGTGACGGTCGAAGGTTATTCCTTCCCCAACAAGTAGTATTCGTCCGTTTGCTTCGCGCCGTTAAGGGGGATGGCTTTGTTGACTCCCTTTTCCCCATTCCCCTTAGCAGGTGCGCCGTCCGCGATTGCACTTGCAGCTCGGACGGTTTTGGATGACATTTAACAGATGATTGGGAGGGCTTATGAGCTCTGAAAAACGAGGAACGATCGGTTCGTTCGCTCTGCTGGGCATGACGGTCGCCGCCGTGTTCGGTATCAAGAACATCATCAACAACAACGCGGCCATCGGCTTGGCAGCTGCGCCGTCGTTCTTCTTCGCCACGCTTTTGTACTTTGTCCCCTATACCCTGGTTACCGCCGAGTTCGTCGGCCTCAACAAGGACTCCGAGTCGGGCGTGTACGCATGGGTTAAGACCTCGATGGGTGGTCGCTGGGCGTTCCTGACGGCATTTAGCTACTGGTTTGTTAACCTGTTCTTCTTTGCGTCCGTCCTGCCCAACGTCATCATCTACGCGAGCTACGTGTTCTTTGGTGCCAACGCCGAGCTTTCGCAGCTGTGGATCACCATTATCGAGATCGTCGTCTTTGCTATCGCCACGTGGGTTTCGACCAAGGGCGCTAAGTGGATCGGCTCCATTTCCTCCTTCGGTTCGACCGCGGCTCTCGGCCTGACTGCCGTGTTCATCCTGCTGTCCCTGGCTGCTGCCTTTGGCGGCGTTGAGTTCGCTACGGCTCCCACGCCCGCCAACATGGCTCCCGACATGAGCAACTTCGCCACTATGTGGGGCTTCTTCGGTACGCTTGCCTGGATCATCCAGGGCGTTGGCGGCGCTGAGTCCGTCGGCGTGTTCCTTAACGACCTTAAGGGCGGCGTCAAGGCCTTCGTGCGCACCGTCGTTATCGCCGGCCTGACCATCGGCCTTCTGTATGCAGGAGCTTCGCTGCTGGTTAACCTGTTCATCCCCGAGGGCGGCGTTGCCATCTCCACCGGCATCTTCGACGTGTTCGGCGCTGTCTTTGCCCACTTTGGCATTCCCATGGAAGTGTCCACGCGCGTCATCGGCCTGATCCTTCTCGCCGCTACGCTGGGCTCCCTCATGATGTGGACCTCCGCTCCCATCAAGGTCTTCTTCACCGAGATCCCCAAGGGCGTCTTTGGTAGCAAGATCGTCGAGCTCAACGAGCATGGCATTCCTGCCCGCGCTGCCTGGCTGCAGTTCGCCATCGTCGTCCCCATCCTGATCATCCCGGCCCTGGGCTCTGGTAACCTCGACGACCTGCTCATGATTGTCACCAACATGACGGCTGCCACCGCTCTGCTCCCGCCGCTGCTGATCCTGCTTGCCTACTTTATGCTGCGCAAGAACTTCGACGCTGCTCCCCGTGGCTTCCGCATGGGCTCGCGTGCCTTTGGCCTGGTCATTGCTGCATTCCTGCTTGTGGTCTTCTGCTTCGTGCTTATCTGCGGCACAATTCCGCTCGATCAGCCGCTGTGGCTGACGCTGGTCTACAACGTTGGCGGTGTGGTTGTCTTCCTGGGCCTTGCCGTGATGTGGTACAACCGCTATATCAACCGTCTGCGCGAGACCGATCCCGAGGCTGCCGAGAGCGAGCTGCGCCCCTCCGTCCTCGACATGATGGAGTAGCGGCTAGGATTAATCTACGGCTGTGGAATAAATCGATTCCCTTTCCTAAGGAGGGGCCTTACGAGGCCCCTCCTTTTGTGTTTTGGGGCATGGTTTTGGACCCCGTGTTCAAAAAATGCCAAATATGAGTACTGCTGCAAAAAAGGTGCCATATTTTTCGGTCTGTTTTGAGCGAAAATGGGCTCACAATCAATTTATCTAACCCCCTGTAAAGGGCGTTTGACGGCTTTCAACCTCTTCGAATCGCTCAAATTAGGCAATTTGCTCTCAATTTTGCTGCTACTAAATTGGTGACAGTACTCATATTTGCCACTTTTTGCCCACGGGGTATCCGGAGGGGCTCTCGGCAGGCATCTAACGCTACAATAACTACCACGTGGCTGGGTTTTGCCGGCCGAATGTGCGATGTCGTGGGAGGGGACATGGTCGAGTTTACAAAGACGATTAAAGATCCGTTGGGATTACATGCCCGCCCGGTTGCGCTGCTCTATGACATCATTGCCAAGCATCGTAGCGACGTGTCAGTCAGTATCGGCGATCGCCACACGGATGGCCGCGACGTTATAGGGCTCATGGCACTCTGCGGCGAATGTGGCGAAGACGTCGTGTTCCGCGTTTCGGGCGTGGATGAGGCCTCCTGCGTCACGTCGATCAGAAACCTCTCACTTTAACCGCAATAATGTGGCAAAGGGGCAGTCCCCTCTGTTGCATAAATTGGTATGACAAGGCACCGCAAAGAGATGGTCTTTGCGGTGCCTCTTTTGTTTCGTAAAGGAAACTTTTTCGAAATCTAAATGGGGACCCTTTCCAAAAAGTTAACCACGTGTTAGTTTACTAAAGCGAACATAGACGTGGTTAACTTTTATCGCGTCGATGTTGAGGACGAACTGACGTAAGGAGCTTACTCATGTCTTGCGGACCGCAGATGCCGGCTATGCCGCTTTCGATGGTAAAGGCGGGCGAAACCGTGCGCGTGTCTCGTGTAAAGGGCAATGAGGACATGAAGCACCACCTCAAGGACCTCGGCTTTGTCGAGGGCAGCGAGATCCACGTGGTGAGCTCGAGTGGCGCCAACATCATCGTCACGGTGCTGGGCGCACGCTTTGGCATCGATTCCAAGGTCGCCATGCACATCATGACCGTCGGTTAGTCGTCGGTATTTCTGTACGCACTGAAAGGGGGACACGTAAATGAAGACGTTGGGTGACGTTAAGGTGGGCGAGAGCTCCACCATCGTCAAGCTTCACGGTGAGGGTGCGCTTCGCCGCCACCTTATGGACCTGGGGCTCATCAAGGGCACTTCGTTCAAGGTCGTGAAGGTTGCACCGCTCGGTGATCCGGTCGAGATCAACGTGCGCGGCTACGAGCTTTCCATCCGCAAGGAGGAGGCCGCCGTCGTCGAGGTCCAGTAAGGACTCGCGGCTTATATTTCTGCAGATAAAGTTAGGTTTTTCTAACTTATACTTGCAACGTTGAAGCACATTATCCAGCCCGCGCGGAGAAAGCAGCGCAGGCACACAAGGAAGAAGGATTGAATGGCGGATTCTCAGATCCATGTCGCGCTTGCGGGCAACCCCAACTGCGGCAAGACCACGCTTTTCAACCTGATCACCGGCGCCAACGGCTACGTTGGCAACTGGCCGGGCGTCACGGTTGAGAAAAAGGAAGCCAAGCTCCTGAGCGACAAGAGCGTCACGATTACGGACCTCCCCGGCATCTACTCGCTTTCCCCCTATAGCCCCGAGGAGCAGTGCTCGCGCGATTACCTCATGAGCGGAGAGCCCGATGTCGTCGTCCAGGTGGTCGATGCTACCAACCTCGAGCGCAACCTGTACCTGGCGCTTCAGGTTATCGAGACCGGCCTGCCCGTGGTCGTCGCCCTCAACATGGCCGACCTGGTCGAGAAGAACGGCGACAAGATCGACACGGACAAGCTCTCCAAGAAGCTCGGTTGCCCGGTCATGATGATCTCGGCCCTTAAGAACAAGGGCATCAAGGAGCTGTTCGAGCAGGTCAAAAAGTCCGCTGCTTCCAAGGGCCAGGTGCCGGAGCACAAGTTCGATTCCTCCATCGAGGACGTTCTGGACCACATCGAGAACAACCTGCCGGCGAGCGTTCCCGCCAACAAGCGTCGCTACTACGCGGTCAAGCTGTTTGAGCGCGATGCGGACGCCTGCAAGCTCATCAACCTCACTAAGGAGAAGGCCGCTCGCGTGGAGCAGCTGGTCGCTCAGTGCGAGCAGGACTGCGACGACGACGCCGAGTCCATCATCACCGGTGAGCGCTACGGCGTGATCGCCCATATCATTGACGAGTGCATGACCAAGGCCCCTGCCAAGATGAGCACCTCCGAGAAGATCGACCGTGTGGTTACCAACCGTATCCTGGGCCTGCCGATCTTTGTGGTCATCATGTTCTGCGTGTACTACATCGCCGTTTCCACCCTGGGTGGCACGGTGACCGACTTCACTAACGATCAGCTCTTTGGCACCGACGGTTGGTACGTGCTTGGTCAGGGTCGCGACGCCTATGACGCAGCTGTTGAGGCTGCGGGCGACAATGCCGACTCGGTCGACCCGGCGCAGTACGGTCCCTATGTCCCGGGTATCACCACCATGGTGCACGACGCCCTCGTGGCGGGTGGCACCGAGGACGGTGGCCTGGTCGATTCGCTCGTCTGTGACGGTATCGTCGGCGGCCTGGGCGCCATCTTCGGCTTTGTGCCGCAAATGTTCCTGCTTTTTGTGATGCTGTCCTTCCTGGAGGACTGCGGCTACATGGCCCGCGTTGCCTTCATCATGGACCGCGTGTTCCGCCGCTTTGGCCTGTCCGGTAAGTCGTTCATCCCCATGCTCGTGTCTTCGGGCTGCGGCGTCCCCGGCGTCATGGCTACCAAGACCATCGAGAACGAGAAGGACCGCCGCATGACGGTCATGACTACCACGTTCATCCCCTGCGGCGCTAAGCTGCCGATCATCGCCCTGCTCATGGGTTCCATCATCGGCGACTCTTCCACCACCGCGGCGTGGATCAGCCCGCTCTTCTACTTCCTGGGCGTCTTTGCCGTCATCGCCTCGGGCCTTATGCTCAAGAAGACCAAGCTCTTCGCCGGTCGCCCGACGCCGTTCGTTATGGAGCTTCCCGCCTACCACTTCCCGGCGATCCGCTCTTGGGCGCTGCACGTGTGGGAGCGCTGCTGGGCCTTTATCAAGAAGGCCGGCACGGTCATCTTCGCGTCCACTGTCGTGGTTTGGTTCCTGTCCAACTTTGGTAGCTACAACGGTTCCTTTGGCTTCCTGCCTGCGATGGACGGCATCCCCGAGGAGTTCATGGACTACTCTGTGCTCGCCATGCTGGGCAACCTGGTCGCTTGGATCTTCGCCCCGCTCGGCTTTAGCACCTGGCAGGCAACCGCACTGACCGTCTCTGGCCTCGTCGCCAAGGAGAACGTCGTCGCCACCGCCGGCTCGCTGCTGTCCGTCGCCGACGCGGGCGAGACCGACCCGAGCCTGTGGACCGCGTTTGCCGGCATGTTCCCCACCATGGGCGCTTGCGTTGCCTTCGGCGCCTTCAACCTGCTGTGCGCTCCGTGCTTTGCCGCCATTGGCACCATCCGCAATCAGATGGACTCTGGCAAGTGGACCGCGATTGCCATCGGCTACGAGTGCGCCTTCGCTTGGGTGATCGGCCTGTTCATCAACCAGTTCTACAACCTGCTTGTTCTTGGACAGTTTGGTATCTGGACGGTGGTGGCCATCGTGCTGCTGGTTGCGATGCTCTTCCAGATCTTCCGTCCCATGCCAAAGCATGCATGGACCGACGAGGACGAGACCAACGCTGCTTCCGCTGCAGTTTCCGCTTAAGTCCGAATAAGGATTAACCCCTTTCCACGAGCCCGGGTGTCCCAGCGACACTCGGGCTTTTTGGTGGGGGAGATGTGGCGTTTCCGCAGATAAAACCGACCAAAATAAACCTGTCCCTTTTTGGTAGGTGGAGAATGGGGTAAAGTAAGTGCTGGTTAACTAGAGGAGGCTTGCTATGGCACCTATCGATATTGTTGTACTGGCTGTTATCGGCGTTGCGTTTGTCGCCGTGTGCGTGCGCATCTACCGCAAGGGCACCTGCGCCGACTGCGCTCAGGGTGGCGTTTGCACGGGGCATTGCTCCAACAAAAAGACGTGCGCTGCACTTAAGGGCGTAGACAAAATCGCCGAAGACTTGGGTCGCGGTATCAAATAAGGTCCGGACATCCAAGCGCTCCGCGGGCATCCGTTCGCGGGGCGCTTTGTGCATTTGAGGGAGAGCACGGCGAGTCGAAGAGTATTTTTGGGGTATCGTTAACTGGACTATTAATTGGCAACTTATCTATAACGGAGTAACCGCATGAGCGCTCGCGTAACCATGAAGGACATAGCCGCCGAGCTTGGCGTTTCCATCAATACCGTGCACAAGGCTCTGACGGGAAAGGCCGGCGTGAGCGAATCCGTGCGCGCCAAGGTGAACGCTAAGGCCGAGGCCATGGGCTATCACCGCAACACAAGTGCCTCAAGCCTGCGCCGCAAGGATATCAATCTGGTGTTTTGCCTGCCCCGCGCATCGCGCGAGGGAGCGTACTTTTTCCGTTACCTGTGGGAAGGCTGCAATCGCTTTGAACAGGAGGTCATCGACCGGGGCATTACGGTTGAGCGCGTTGAATTTGGCGTGGGCGGCTACGCTGATGCGCTCGAGCAAATCGACGAGCGTCTGCAGGTGGGCGAGAAGATTGATGGCTTGCTCGCCTATGCGCCGGGCGACGATCGTGCGACTGAGCTTTTGGGGCAGATCGCCGAGGCGGGCGTGACGATTGAGCTTGTCGACGGCGACCGTCCGCATTTGAATCGTTTGGGTGCGAGCTTGGCCGATTATTCGACGGCAGGCAGCCTTATGGCCGAGCAGGCGGCAAACCTGGTCCATGCTTCTGGGGCCGACGCCCGCGTGCTCCTTTTGACAGGCGACCCATATACCGATTCGCACTATCTAACCGCCCGCGCCTTCCACAATTACCTGCGCGAACGTGATATTCCATGGCAGGTTGAGGATCTTGCAGGTGCCCATGCGCAAGTCAAACAACTCGAGCATGAGCTCGAAAAGCGCTTGAGTGCGCCGGACGCCCCCGAACTTATCTGTAGCGTTTTTGCCGTTGGTTCCGAAGTGGTTGCCGACGCGCTCGTCTCGACCGGCAAGGCCGGTCAGGGCCTGGCACGTCGCAA
>URGG01000036.1 GCA_900547345.1 uncultured Collinsella sp.
GCCCTGCGATCGGGGAGAAGCGGACGGCGGTCCGCGCCCGTTTGCCTTGGGCGACGAGATGGCAAGCCCCGCGCGATGGTAAGATGCTTTGGTGTGTAAAGAGGAGATTTGCCATGAGCAAGACAATAGTTAGGCCCACGCTATCGCTGGGCAACCACATCTATCTGTATCGCCTGCTGCGCGACGCAATCGGATGCGGCAAGCAAACGTTTATGACGCCGGTCGAGGAGGCACTCGCCGCTGGTGACATGGCCGCTTATGACCTGGGCTTCGAGTCCACGCGCGAGCTGCTCGAGGAGCTCGACGACTGCATTAAGCTGACCGTCTTTAAGGGCGGTCGCCTGTATGCCACGGTCATCGCCAACGAGGCCTGGGATGCCGCCCTTGCCAAGGGCGAGGACAAGCCCAAGGCTGCCAAGGGAGCCAAGCAGTCCTACAAAAAGAAAAAACGCGGCGAGAAGGACCTCAAGGCCGTGCGCCCCAAGCACGTTAAGCGTCCCGAGCCTGAAGCCATGGTTGAAGCCGTGCCAGAATCCGAGCCCGAGGCAGAGATTGAAGTCACTATTGAGGTAACGGCAGAAGCCGAAACCGAAACCACCGCCACGACTGATCCCGAAGTCATATCCGAGCAGGAAGCCACTGCGGAGCTCAACGAAGCTCCCAAGTCGACAACCGAAAAAACCGCCGACCAACCCGAGACGCCTTCGTTCCAAAACAGCGATGTCTTTGGCGACGAGGCCGAGGACGATCAGCCCGAAGAGCCCGCAGAACAGGACGCTGCCGAGGCGGCATCGGAGCCCGAGGCACCGCAGCCTGCCATCTCACTCACGGTCGTCTATGACCCCGAGAACGCCAACGCCGGCATCACCACTATGGCATCCACGCCCATCGAAGCAAAGTCGAGCGTCGAGAATGAGAGCGCGATGCAGGTTGAGTTTGAAACTGCAGCTGTAGACGCGCCCGTCACCGTGAAGCCCGCAGATTCCGCAGTTAAGCCGGAACCGGTGCCTGAGCCCGCACCCGTCATCGAATCCGTGCCCACCTCTACTTGCGACCAAGTTCCCGCACCGGCACCGGCTTCGGTACCCGCAGCGGCCCCAACCCCCGCATCCGTAGCGCCCGCCATCCCCGAGGACTTCCCCGTCGATTTCGCAACCGAAGTCTTCTGCCCCGGCCCGCTTCTGCACCAGCTGTCGACCTATCTCCCCTACGGTGCCGACACCCTCGGCATCGTCGGCGAGTACTACTGGATCGCCCGCGAACGCGGCACCATCGAGGCCGCGCGAAACCGCGCAAACTTCCCCCTGTGCTACACGCAGGCCGGCGAGCGCCGCGAGGTTACCGTGCGCATCCGCCGCAACACCACCGGCGGTCTCGGAGCCGCCTGGGCCATCGACAAGGTCGAAGCCCCGGTCGAGTAAAAAACGGCCTCGGATAGCCAATTGACCATCCGAGGCCGTTTGAATTCAGGCCTTTTAGTTGTCATCGGTGCATATAGACACTAGAGAAGCAAGCTCATCCTCAAGTTGCGGAGCAAAGTATCTAAAAGAAACCTGCGCTCCAGTCGGTATCGACTCAATCATATTCGCAGCATTATCTGAAACTCGGTACGATGCAGTTTCACCTGTCTTCAAATCCTCTATTGAGCAGACAGCGTCTTCAGCATCAATCGACCTAAGCACGCCTTTTCCTTGTAACATCACATCGGCATGCCCGCCAGCTATTTCTAATGAACCTGAGCCTGTCGCAGTCACTTCTCCGGAACCTCCGCGCGATATCTCTTCCTTTGTTGAACAGCCCACCAATGAAGCAATCAGCACCAAAGACAGAGCTAGACGAATCGCCCTACTTCGAAAAAGTCGTTCCATAAGTCCACGCATAATAGCTCTGATCATACTTCAGGAAGGATAAAGATGAATTCCAGCCGTCCGCTATGCCAATCATCTGCCTTGTCTCTCCAGTTTTCTTACCAGTAAGTGTGGCGTAAGCCTCCGCTGTTACAGAATGGGCTGATCCGTTGTACAAACTCGCATGTAAAACATTCGGTCTATTAGAGTTAATCTCATTTTGAATGCTCGCGATAGCCGGAGAGGAGACAGTGCGGGCGATAAGAGTACTTCCTCTGCTTGCGCAGTAATTTGTAAACCCCGTTGCACAGGTTGATATCGGCGTTCCACCCAAAACAACGCCGGGAACAGTCTGTTCTTCATCGGAAAGAGCATGGGTATTGGTGTAATTCCATATCTGCATATATTGCGAAGGGTCGCTATATAAATTGGCAATGCCATACAGTTCCGCAACGTTCGAAAAAGCTGTCACCATACAAGCATAGTGGGCGGTAAGCCTCTTAATCTCGCTTTCATCATATGACATAAACTGAGAAATGGAACGAAATCCAGATACTGTGTAATCCTGCATTTGAGTTGCGTAAATTACAACATCGTTCCAGCTTGAAGGTTTATTCGATAAAACGACAGGCCGTCCTTCTATGGAAACAGCCGGGATTGTTCTTCCGCAATTTGTTGTTATTGAACCGTCCAAAGATTGCACGCCGAATTCGAATGGATTGATCATTACGACTGGGTTATTGAACGAATAAGACTCGACACCAAGATCTCCTCCCCGATCCATAGGGCTGACTAAGCCGTCTCCAAAACGATATCCCGTAAGTATTTCATCATCTGAAGCATCTAAAACCAAATAGCCCGCGGCTCTATTGGATGTCACAACCGGAACAATGTAACCAAGCGGGGACCCATCAACATCTACAAAAGGAATAGGGTCAGAAGGCGTATACGAATAGCCGAGGAGTCCCTTTATATATTTATCGGCAAGCTCTTGCGCAATTTCAGAAGTAAATTGTATCTGCTCACCATCAATATTGCCCGTCGAAGCAAAAACCTCTTTCGGACGTGCGGCTAAGGCGACAATTGAAGACGCGACAAGTTGCAGAAAACGACGACGCGAAAGCATATGTTCTTCTTTCTAGAGAAGCGACTTATAAGGTACTCCTATTCTATAATCTTTTTTGTAACGTTACAGCACTGGTTATATTTCAATTCGATTTGCTTATGTCCTTGCAACCCAATGCGTCTTTACGTTTTAAACGGAATTAGAAAATCACTCATAGCAAAAACGGGATTTAATCCCAAAGAGATGACTTTGATTATGAATCAAACCAGCAGCCAGGGCATAGCTGCAGTGCAATTGCTACAAGAAAGGCCGCCCTTGGTGGCGGCCTTTCTACTTGCTACTAGTCGCGCGTCAGCTTACGGTGGATACGATGCGGCTGGGCCGCGTCCTCGCCCAGGCGCTCGATGCGGTTGGCCTGATAGGCCTCGAAGTTGCCCTCGAACCAATACCAGTTGCCCGGGTTCTCGTCGGTGCCTTCCCACGCCAGAATGTGCGTGGCGACGCGGTCCAGGAACATACGGTCATGGCTAATGACCACCGAGCAGCCCGGGAACTCGAGCAGCGCCGCTTCGAGCGAGGACAGCGTCTCGACGTCGAGGTCGTTCGTAGGCTCGTCGAGGAGCAGCAGGTTGCCGCCCTGCTTGAGCGTGAGCGCCAGGTTCAGACGGTTGCGCTCGCCACCGGAAAGTACGCCAGCGCGCTTCTGCTGGTCCTGGCCCTTAAAGCCAAAGCTCGCCACATAAGCGCGGCTCGGAACCTCGGTCTCGCCGACCATCATGTGGTCCAGGCCGTCCGAGACGACTTCCCATAGGTTCTTATCGGGGTCGATGCCGGAGCGGTTCTGGTCGACATAGGAGATCTTGACGGTCTCGCCCACCTCAAGCTCGCCCGAAGTCAGCGGCTCCAGACCCACAATCGTCTTGAACAGCGTGGTCTTACCGACACCGTTGGGGCCGATGACGCCCACGATGCCGTTGCGCGGCAGGGTGAACGAAAGGTCATCGATGAGCACGCGACCGTCGAACTCCTTGTGCAGGTGATGGGCCTCGAGCACCTTGTTGCCCAGACGCGGGCCCACGGGGATGCGAATGTCAGTCCAGTCGAGCTTCTGGCTAGCGCGCGCCTCGGCCTCCATCTCCTCGTAGCGAGCCAGACGGGCCTTGTTCTTGGCCTGACGGGCCTTGGGCGAGCTGCGCACCCACTCGAGCTCGGCCTCCATGCGCTTGGCGAGCTTGGCGTCTCGGTTGCCCTGTGCCTCGATACGGGCGGCTTTGGTCTCCAGATACGTGGAGTAGTTGCCCTTGTAGGGATAAAGGTGACCGCGGTCGACCTCGCAGATCCACTCGGCAACGTTATCCAGGAAGTAGCGATCGTGTGTGACGGCAAGCACCGCGCCCTGGTAGTTGTGCAGGAAGTGCTCGAGCCACAGGATCGACTCGGCGTCTAGGTGGTTCGTGGGCTCGTCGAGCAGCAGCAGGTCGGGAGCCTCGAGCAGCAGCTTGCACAGGGCCACGCGACGGCGCTCGCCGCCGGAAAGCACGTTGACCGGCATGTCGGAATCGGGCAGCTGCAGGGCGTCCATGGCCTGACCGAGCTTGGAATCGATATCCCAGCCGTCGGCGGCGTCGATCTCGTCCTGGAGCTTGCCCATCTCGGCCATGAGGGCATCCATGTCGCAGTCCGGGTCGCACATCTCCTCGCCGATTTTGTTGAAGCGATCGACCTTGGCGATCATGTCGCCAAATGCCATGCGCACGTTCTCGATGACGGTCTTGTCGTCGTCGAGCGGCGGCTCCTGCTGCAGGATGCCCACGGTGTAGCCGGGGGTGAGCTTGGCATCACCGTTGGAGACCTCCTCGATGCCGGCCATAATCTTGAGCAGGGTCGACTTGCCCATGCCGTTGGGACCCACAACGCCGATCTTGGCACCGGGGTAGAAGCTCAGGGTCACGTCGTCAAGGATTACCTTGTCGCCATGGGCCTTGCGAGCCTGATACATCTGATAAATGAACTCCGCCACAGTCATTTCTCCTTATCTAGCTGCGGAAATCTTCTCCCCCTCTCCGTTTTGGAAAAAGCGGAGAGGCAGTCCACGCGTTCTAATAAAAAGGGGCATGGTTGCCCATACCCCCTAATACTACCTGGGAAAAGTCCCCCGGAACATACTATGAACTGCGTACGCTAGTTTTCCGCAACCTTAGCGAACGGCCCGCTGCGATTTGCGCCACAGCAGATACGAGTAGACGTAGACGGCTCCGACCGAACCAAACGCCAGAACCGCAATCACCGCGGCGACGACTTCACTCGAAAGCACGCTGCCTGCCACGCCCATCACAATCAGGCCAATACCCAGCACCATAAAGCAGGCGCCGCCAAAACGCTGCGTACGGCGCCAGTTTTCGGGATCGGCAAGCGCCCAAGGTGTCTTGGTATAGTTCTGCTTCACACGCGGCAAGTAGTTGCCTACGCCGATGAACAGCAAACCGACAACACCGGAAATCAGCACGTTGACCGAACCGACCGCCGGCACCACGCCCCAGACCGTAAGCTCTCCCAGCCAGCTTATGGCGCACATGAACAAGGTGAAGGCGATTACGAAGCCCTGGTAGAACTTGCCCGAGGTTCGATATGCCTCACCTTTGGGGTCGATGCGCGGCACCACGCAGAACATTGCGAGAAGCGCCAGAGGCAGCACGCCGAGCACGGAGGCCATCCAGCTAGGACCCCAACCGTCGACGGCGCCGTTCGCGCCCCAGTGCGTGGGAATCTGCGCAGGCAAGCTCGGCATCACCATGAGGTGCGCTACGACATTGGCGACGCACAGAGCGACCAGCGCAATCCACACGCGCGACGATACCCCCGTGGGGTGAATGCCCTTGTTTTCGTTATTCATCCTTATCACCTTCCGTGTTTGTAAAGCCCATAAACCAACCGATCAAGTCCTGCATGACGGTGGTGTTTAAGCTGTATACGATGTTTTGGCCATGGCGCTCGTCGGTCACCAACCCGGCGTTTTTGAGCGTCGCCAAGTGATGGCTCAGCGACGGCTTACTGATATCGAAATGCTCGGCAAGCTCCCCCGCCGTGCAATTGCCCTCGCGCAGCCACTCCAAAATGCGCCGTCGCGTTGGATCGGCAAGCGCCTTAAAACCCTCTCCCGGCATAAGACCTCCTCTCATCATCTCTCATGACGTGCACACTATACTCAATATTTAGATGTTTGTCTAACTATCTAATCGCAATGCTTCAAACCACATCAAAGCAAACGCCATCGCAACCTATGGGCGATTACCTATAATGACGATAGCTAAAACACGATTCGCTTCCCCATCGGAGGATATCTATGACCGAAACCGCAGCCGCAGCCCCCATCGAGACACGCGACACCAAGCTCGAGATCATCATGGGCCGCGAGGCACTCGATAAGCTCGCCGATGCTACGGTGCTAGTGCTCGGCTGCGGAGGCGTGGGCTCCAACTGCTGCGAGGCACTCGCCCGCGGCGGCATCGGTCATTTCGTCATTCTGGACAAGGACATCATCGCGCCCAGCAATATCAATCGCCAGGCCATCGCCTTTCACAGCACCATCGGAAAGCGCAAAGTCGACGTGATGGAAGCCATGATTCGCGATATCAACCCTACCGCCACCGTTATCAAGCGAACTGAATACCTGTTGAGCGATAACATCGACGAGTTCTTTGCGAGCGTTTTGGAGCAGACAGAGGGCAAGATCGACTACGTCATCGACGCCATCGACACCATCTCGGCAAAGCTCACCATTGCCAAATATGCTCAGGACCACGACATTCGTTTGGTTAGCTCCATGGGCGGGGCCAACAAGCTCCATCCCGAGTGCCTCCGCTTTGCCGACATTTTCGATACGGTACGTGACCCCATGAGCCGCATCATGCGCAAAGAATGCAAGAAGCGCGGAATCAAGAGCCTGCATGTACTGTTTAGCTGCGAGGAATCGGTTAAGACACAGCCCCGCGACCCTTCCAACATCCACGAGCGTACCGAGTTGGGCACCGCCAGCTTTATGCCGCCCATCATGGGCCAGATGATCGCCGGCGAGGTTATCCGCCAGATCAGCGGCCGCGGCACCGAACGCGTACGCTCCGATGGCCAGCGCCTGGACTAGCAGGATGCCCTGCGATGGAACCGCGATTCTTTGACACGCATTGTCATCTTGATTTGATGCTCAGCCCCGATGCTGCAGCCAGTGAGTCGGCGGCATTGGGTCTGGGGCTCTTTGACTGCGGCGTCAATCCACGCGACTTTTCGGCCGCTAACGAGCGCGCCCGTCGCCAACCAGGCATCATCGCCGGCATTGGGCTCCACCCCTGGTGGCTCGCCGACGGCCGCTGCGGTCCTGCCGAAGTCAATCTGCTTTGCGAAGTTGCTGCCCAAGAGCGCTACATCGGCGAGGTGGGACTCGACTTTTCCGCGCGCTTCGCCGGAAGCGAATTGCTTCAAATACAGGCATTTGACCGGCTCTGCGATGCGCTCGCGCAGCATCCTCTTGTCGGGCGTGTGATATCAATTCACGCCGTTCGTTCGGCAGGAGCCGTACTGGACGTCCTCGAATCGAATGGACTGCTCATCCCAAACCCCGACTCCCCCGCTATCATCTTCCACTGGTTTAGCGGTACTTCGGACGAACTCGTCCGCGCGCGTAATGCGGGCTGTTATTTTTCCGTCAACGAACGCATGCTCGCGTCCAAACGAGGACGCGAATACGCACGACAAATTCCACTCGATCGTTTACTGCTCGAGACCGATGCACCAGCGGAGGCAAACACAGAAACAAGCGCGCAGTCGCTCATCAGATCGCTCGCAAGGACCTCGATGCGCATTGCCTCACTCAAAAACTGTGACGCAAAGCGCATCGAGTCGATAGTTTTAACAAATGCGCGCTCTGTTTTTGACCTTCGCTAACCCCTGGTGTGCAAAAAATGCCAAATATGAGTACTGCTACCGGAATGGATACATTTCTTTTAACTTTCCAACCGCCAGAATAATCCTCGATTGTCCGCTAATTAAAGCTTTTACAGTCATTCATCCTGCGTTTTCACAAATCTTAAACCCCTCCAGACGCTCAAATCACGTCTGAAGGGGTTGATTTTGCTGCGACTAAATTAGTCACAGTACTCATATTTGGCATTTTTTGCACACCGGGTCCCGAGGAGGCGCCTGCACCTCCCCGGGACCGCTCGGCTATTCGACGATTGGTGCTCCGTGGCCCCAAGAACCTTCCATGCCGCACACGGTCGAGGCAAACCCGGCAGCAAAGTCGAGCGCGCGCTCGATGGCCTCGGCGCCATCTTCACCACGCTTGGCGGAATCGAGATAGCACATCAAAAACGAGGTAAGGAACGAGTCGCCCGCCCCCATGGTGTCCTTCATGTCCGTTACCGGTTTAGCCAGCTGGCGGTAATAACGATCGCCGTCGTAAGCAATGCAGCCCTCGGCGCCCGCCGTAGCCGACACAAAACGCGGACCCAGGCCCTTCACCCATGCCAGACGCTCGCGAACCTCATCCTCACTCGCAGCATCCGCCGCACTAAAGAAAGCGAAATCGACGTAGGGCGCAATCTGCTCGTAGTACTCGTCGGTAGAGTCGTCCGAAAAGTCAAAAGAGACCGTGACGCCCGCAGCCTTCAACTTGGGCAGCTCGCGCTCGGTAAAGCAATAGTTGCCCGAATGAACCACATCGAACTGCTTCATGTACGAAAGGTCAAAGCGATCGAGGACATAGCGCGCATCGCCACGGATACCGCCCTCGTTGGAGCCAAGGAAGACACGGTCACCGTCAACGACGGTCACGCGAGCCGCTCCGTTCTCGCCAATCATCTGCTCGCACTTGTCAAGCTCGATACCCTCATCCTCGAGGCTTGCAATGACATGCTCGGCAGCGGCATCATTGCCAAAAATGCCCATGTATGCGGAGCGTGCGGCACCGCATTTCTTGGCATAAACGGCGAAGTTCACCGCATTGCCGCCGGGATACATGGTGTGGATATGCTCGTAGCGATCGACGACGTTGTCGCCAAATCCGAGCGCGTTAACGTTAAATGCCATGGCCTTTGCTCCTTCTAGTACTCGACAACACCCATATAGCGACGGAAATCGGGATCGTGATCAAACACCTTGCCGCGTGCAGCACGCAGCTCGCAGTTCATGGCGTAGAACAGCACCGGGTCCAGATAGGCACGGACGCTCGCCGGCACGGCTTCCATACCGTACTCCTTGGCATCGAGCACCATCAGCGTATCGGTATGCGTCTTAAGGAACGCCAGGGCGCGCTCGTCCATAGCACGGCACTCGCTGGAGCCCATCTGCAGGAAGTAAAAAACGCCATCCTGAGTAGCCTCGAAGGGGCCATGGAAGTACTCGGCAGAGTGGATGTAGCTGCAGTGCTGCCACTGCATCTCCATAAGAGAGCAGATAGCGAAACCGTAGGTCTGGCTAAAGTTGGGACCGCTGCCCAGAATATAGAAGAACTCGTGCTCCTGGCAAAGCTTGGCAAAACGATCGCCCAGCTCGGCATTTACCTTCTCACGTGCCGGGGGAAGAATCTTATCCATCTCGGCGATACCGGCATACATATCGGCAAGATCGGCGTAGCCCTCCTGCTGATCGAGCAGCTCGGCCGCAAGCGACAGCGAAATGCCAGCGGGGACCTCGGCCTGCGGCACACCCTCGCCCCATGGGTAGACCCACGTGGTCCACTTGCCGGAGTCGATCTTGGATCCAGCGTTGTCGGTCTGGGCGATCACCGTAGCGCCGGCGGCAAGGGCAATCTCGCAGCCCTCGACGACCTCCGGGGTATTGCCACTGTGGCTGCAAGCGATGACCAGGGACTTCTCGCCCAGACGACGCGGACGCATAATGTCGAATTCACGCGCGGTATAGATATACGAAGTGAAGGTGGTTGCCTCGCGCTGCAGAAGCTCATGAGCCGGGATCAAATCGATCATGGAGCCACCGCAAGCAATCCAGTAGACGCTGTCGAACTTGCCCTTCTCGGCAATTGCCTCTTTGATCAGATCGCGTGCGTTCATATCCAGTTCCTTTCTTGTTTGGGCCGCAATCAATGACGTTGGTTGCGTGGCCGATAGTTGTTTTAGTCAATCAGATATTTCTCGAATGCGGCCATGTTCTTGGCATCAGCCGCCGCCGGGTCATCGTAGTAACGGCCGTCCGTAATTTCCTGGCCCAGCATGCCGTCGAAACCATGGACGTTGAGTGTGGCAACGAAGGCGTCCATATCGTGCTTGCCATCGCCCCACACCAGATGGCCATACGGGTCACCGTCGATAAAGTGCATCTCGTGAATTGCCCCATCACCAAAGGTGGCAAACCAGTCCTCGAGCGTCTCGCCAGCAACGCCCATCGCGGTTGTATCAACCATGGGCTGTAAATACGGGCTCGCGACCTCGTCAATCATGCGCTTCGCATCGGAAACCGTCGTCACAAGGTTGCTCTCCTCGGGACGCAGGCTTTCCATCGTAAGCACCAGACCGTGCTCGCCGGCATACTCCGCCAGAATGGACAAGTGCTCGCGGCTGCGCTTCCAGGCTTCCTCGCGGTCCTCGTCCCAGTCGCCCCAGCCCGAGTTGACGGACATACGGTCGCACCCAAGTACCTCGGCAAGCTCAATGCCGTGCTTAAAGTACGCCAGGCTGCGCTGTTCATGCAGCGGCTTGCGTGCGCAGTACTGCCAAGGATAGACAACATTCTCGGGGCACAGAGTACGATACCTAAGCCCACGGTCTGCAGCCTTTTTCGCCAGGACCTCAGCCTCAAAGTAGCCCGTATGGTCGAGCGTCACATGCGGCTCTGCGCACCACAGCTCAATGGACTCAAAGCCCAAACGCTGCTGCACATCAAGGAAGTAATCGAGCGACCACATGATGTAGTGGATATTCATGCCCGCAATCTGTTCGCGGCGCAGCGTCGGCTTGGATTCAGACATCTTATGCCTCCTTATTTCGATCGAACACGATTTGTCCGTCCGACATCGTCATATCAACCGCAAGATCGCGTGCGTCGCGATAATCGAGGTCAAACACATCCCGATCGAGCACGCAGATATCGGCAAGCTTGCCGACCTCGAGCGTACCCAGCTCATCTTCGCGCATCAGATCGTACGCGCCCCCGGCAGTCCAAGCGCGCAAGAGCTCGACAAGCGTCAGCGTGTTGACCTCATTCACGGGCAGTCCGTCGGCGAAGAATCCGCCGCACGCGCTGTAGATTGACTCGCCCAGGCTCGGAATCAACAGCGGCAAATCCGTTCCACAGCACACCGTGCATCCGGAATCTTCCATGCCGCGGCGATTCCAGCTGTGCAAAAGTCGCGTCTCGCCAATTTGTCGACGCATCATCGACAGGCAATCCTCGCGCCGGCCCAGCGTCAGAATCTGCGGATAGACCTCGCAAATTCCACCTAACTTGCCAAACTCGACAAGATCGGTCGGGTCAGAGTTCTCGAGATCGGTAATCGCATGGCGGCGAAGCATCCGTCCATGCTCGTCTCGAGGCAGCGAGGCATAGAGCGCCACGGTGCGACGAACGGCGCCATCACCCTGGCAATGCAAGGAATATCGGAAGCCGTCAGCATCAATTGCACGCAGCTCGCTTTCAATCAGATCCCACTCTGGCTCCTCGACGACCGTCTTGCCGGCAGCGCCCGCATCGGCCGTATCCTCATAGGGGTCAATCATCTCGGCAAGCCCCGCCCATACGCCGCGATCGGTCATACGGTTGAAGCCAGAAAAACGAACGAACGGTCCCCGGAAGCGCTCTCGTGCCTCGCGAGCATATGCCAGATTTGCACCAGCGCCCACCGGCTGCGACATCATAGAGACGCGAACCGTCAGCTCGCCAGATTCCTCACGGCGAGCCATTTCGTCGGCAAAGCCGTAGTAGTCATCAAACGCCATCTCCTTGATGGCGGTAACGCCGCGCTCGTTAAGCATGCTCATGTAGTCCGAATACCCCGCGCGCACCTCGGGCAACGCGAGGAAATCGCTCATCATGCGCCAGATCTTCTCGGCATAGCACGCCTGCGGTGTAAAACCGTATCGCGCACTGGCGGCAGCATTGAGAACGCAGGTCTCCGCGCCCGGTGTAAAGCAGACGACAGGGATATCACCAAAAAACTCGTCAAACACAGCTGCCGTATTTGCGTTCTCGGCATCCGATGCCAACGTTTCGGATAGGTTGTGGCCAAAAGCCGCCGCGCAATCCGGATGATCTTCTTTCCATGCACGCAAGAGCGACACGGCCTCTTTGGCATCATCGATGCCGGACAGATCAGACCCCAACGTCCGCAGCGCCCAGCCTGTATAGAAGGTATGTACATCGATCAGACCAGGCATGACGGTGCGGTCGCCCAGATCAACTACCTCGTCCGCCTGGGTCAAATACGAAGCCACCTCACACTTGGTGCCAACCGCCTCAATTCGATTGCCACGGACCGCTACGAAACCTTCAAACGGCAGGTCCCCCGTACCGGTAAAGACGCTCTTAGACGTCAGGACCGTTAAACGATCAGACATCACAACCACCTACACCGGAAGCATGCCAGAGATTGCCGTTACGATCAGGCCAAAGACGACCATAAAAATGAAGAACTTCCAAATGGTCTTCCACCATTGACCAAACGAGATCTTTGCCACGGCAAGACCGGCAACCGTCATGCCCGCCACGGGACTGATGGTGTTGATGGTCTGATTAGCAAACTGGAGCGCGGTAACGGCGGCTTCGGGATTGAGGCCCATAAGCTCGGTCAGCGGACCCATGACGGGCATGGTGAGCGCCGCAAGTCCAGAGCTCGAGGGAACCAGCAAAGAGAGCAGGCCAAGGACGATATACATAAACGTGGTGTAGACGGCGGCAGGTGCACCGGCCAGTGCAGTAGCGAGCGCCTGGAGGATGGTGTCGATGATCATGCCACCCTCTGCAATGACCAAGATGCCGCGAGCGATGCCGATGACGATGGCGGCGTACGCAAAGTCGGCAATGCCTTTAACGAACTCCTCGGCGATCGTCTGCTGGTCAAGGCCGCCCAGGATACCGGCAAGCAAGCCCATACCAAGGAACACGGCGGAAATCTCATTCATGTACCAGCCCTGGGTAACAAGACCCCAGACGATAATGCCCATACCGCAGGCAAAATCGATAAGCACGAGCTTCTGACGGGTAGTGAACTCTTCCTCGATGGAGGCATCGGTCACGGAAAACTCAACACGCTTGAGCTTGTCGTCCTCGTACGTAATGGACGACTCGGGGTTTTTCTTGACACGCATGGCATAGCGCATGGCCCACGCGATACCGACGGCAGTGAAGATGACCCAAGAAACGGCGCGCAGCCACAGCTGAGGATTGCCCTCGATACCAATGATGCCTTGGGCGATCAAAACATTAAACGGGTCGATGGTCGAAGCACAATATCCCAGGTTAGGACCAAGGAAGCAGATGATAAACGCCGTCATCGAGTCATACCCGATACCCATCATGATGGGAATGAAGATGGCATAGAACGGCAGGGCTTCCTCAGACATACCAAACGTAGTGCCGCAAATGGACAGCAACGTCATCGTGATGGGAATGATGAGGATGTCCTTGTTCTTGAGCTTTTTAATCACACGGCTCATGCCGGCATTCAAAGCGTTGGTCTTGGTGATGACTGCGAACGATCCGCCAATCAATAAGACGAACGCAACGACGTCGGCAGCCTCCTGGATGCCCTTAGTAGGCGCTTGCAGGACCGCAAAGATATCCTGGCCCAGATTGATGGTCTCGCCGGTCTCGGAATCGGTGTAGTTCTTATCGACCTGTTCATAGGTTCCAGCAACGGCGACTTCACGCTCGCCCGCCGCTGTCGAAATCGTCTTGCGCTGATACTGACCAGAGGGAACGATCCAAGTCAGGACCGCAAAGACAACGATCAGCAAGAACATGATCGTATAGACATGCGGTAATTTGAACTTAAAACGTCTGTTTGTCTTCTTCGCCTTCGTATCTGACATAGATACCTCCAAAGAACTCGAGACTGCATCACATCTCGCTTCAACGCCTGCGCAAGGCAAACGTTCTATGACGTTCCATAGATTACCAGCAGCTTTTCCCATCATCAAGATAATTTCAAACTGATTGCCGCGACGCGGTTGAACGGTTGCGTTCGCGCCGTGAACGGTATGGAAACGCCCGGTGAGATAATCCACCGGGCGTTTCCATTCGCAATGTCCTAGATGTCAAAAACGTAGCGAGACCCAATGATCCGCTGACGACCGATGATAAACGGCCGCCGCTGCTCATCGAAAAAGAAGGCTTCCATATAAAACAAGGGTTCGCCAACGGGAACTGCCAACAGTCGAGCGACCTCGGGCGACGCGCACGCGATCTCGAGCGTGCACGGGTCGGTAAACGCGGGCGTGCGGCCCGTCCGGTTGCGCACGAACTCAAAAATGGATTGGTTAGATAGAGGTGCCGTTGATAGATAGGCGTTGTCCTCGTAAACATATATGTTGTTCTCGAGCATGACAGGGACGCCATCGGCAGTGCGCACGCGCTCAACGCAAATCAAGTCAGTTCCAACGGGAACACCAAAGAACTGTGCTTCGGTGGAATCCGCCGGCAGTATCTTTCTCGAAATGACACACGCCCCCGGTTCCATTCCGTTAACGCGGCATGCGTCCGAAAAACTCTGGACGTCATCCTTCTGGCGAATCTTGCGCTTGAGCTTGGGGGCATTGACAAACGTGCCTTTCCCCTGTCGCTTCGTTAGATAGCCCTGCTGGACGAGCTCCTCAATAGCGCGTCGCACGGTAACGCGGCCAACTTTATAGCTCTCAGCCAATTCGAATTCGTTGGGTATCCGCGCGCCTGCCTTGTAGGCGCCGGAGTTGATTTCGTTTTTAATGATATCAATGACCTGTTGGTACAGCGGTATCGCTGCTTTACCGTCAGTTGGCCCTTCAGTCGGTGGCATATACCCTCTCCCAGCACAATTAAGTCTAAAGCGGGCCCAAGGGCATTCAGCAAGCCCTTAAGCCCGCATTAGCTTAAAGTATGCTAGGTGTCGCACCAAAATGTTAGCTATTTACTCATCAGACCCGAAAAACGCGCAACTACCGCGATCCTAAGAAAGCGTGAGCAGTTCCGGCAGCTGGTCGATAATCTTGTCCGCGGCATCCTGGCTAAAGCCAAAGCGCTCCTCGCGCTTGGCAATGACTGTCAGGCCGGCTCGCTTGCCGGCAGTGATGCCAGGCACCGAATCCTCGACGCAGCAGCAGCGATTCGCGGGCAGCCCCAGCAGGTCCAGCGCATGCAGGTAGATGTCGGGCTCGGGCTTGCTCTCCTTAAACTGCTCGCCGCTCACCACATACTCAAAGGCATCCGACAGCCCGCATGCGTTGAGCACTTCCTCGATGCTATCCATGGGAGACGAGCTGGCAAGCGCCACGCGAACGCCACGGCGCGGCAGCTCTCGAATCGTATCCACGGCGCCTGGGTTAATCAAAGCCTGATAGTCGCGCGGACGCTTATGCGCCCACTCGTTCCAACGGGCCAACGCTTCCTCGCCAGTGAAATGCCCCTTACCGGCGCGCTCAAACCAATCGACCAGCATATGCAGGAAGAACTGGTGCGAAGTACCGACCTGCCCATTCAACTCCTCTTGAGTCAGGTTAAGCCCAAGCTCCTTGGCAAACGCGGCAGTCTCGCCCAGGTAGTAATACTCGGTATCGACAATCACGCCGTCCATGTCAAAGATAACGGCGTCGAACGGAAATGCGGACACGGCACCCTCCCTAACAAAAGGGCGCCCGCAAGCGGACGCCCGAGCCATGCACTATCGGCGATTCTAACCCAGCAGCTTATCCAGCGCCACCGCAATGCCGTCTTCGTTATTATTGGCGGTCACCATCTGGGCCACAGCCTTGACCTCATCGACGGCGTTGCCCATGGCAACACCGGTTCCGGCCCACTCAATCATAGACTTGTCATTCTGGCCGTCGCCAAACGAGACGACCTCGCTGGCATCGATGCCGAGCTTGGGCAGGGCACCCTCGAGCGCGCGGGCCTTGTCAATACCGGGCGCCGTGTACTCAAAGTACCAGTCGGCCGTAAACATACCCGAAAGCGTCTGGGTAAAGGGCGCGTACATCTCCTCGTAATGCGCTTGCAGATAGGCCGGGTCGCCCGCCGTCAGCAGCTTGTCCACGGGATAAGCATCAGCGACCTCATGCAGGCTCTCCACCTCGCGAATCTTAAGATCGCACGCGTCGCGCTCATACTTGACGATGTTTTTCTGCGAGCCATCCGGCAGCGTAATCATGCAATGGTACGAGTCCTCGACGTGCAAATCGCGACCGAGCGAAATCATAGGGATCACGTCAAAATTACGCAGGTGATCAATCAGGCGATGCAATTCGTCGGCAGGCATAGCCTGATCGAACAGCACCTCGTCGGTCTGGGCATCGACGACGTGTGCGCCGTTAAAGGCCACCAGCAGACCGTCATGGTTTTGAAGGTCGAGCTCCTGCGCCAAGGCGTGCAGCCCCCATGCGGGACGGCCCGACGCCAAGATGAGCTTAATGCCCGACTCCTGCGCAGCGAGCAGCTTCTCGCGCGTACGCGGGCTAATCACTTTCTGGTCGTTGGTGAGCGTACCGTCAATATCCATCGCGATGGCTTTGATTGCCATATATGCCTCCCTGTCATTGAATAACCTTGTCTGAGTCATCATACAGAACAGCCACCGCGACTCCGTTTGCAACGGGAAAAATGTCATATTGTCCCGAACATGAACGGCGTGTGGTCGTGAAGCTTTATCGCTCAGGTCAAATACGTCTGCTAGCGACGCTCATCCGTCGGTGCGCCCTCGACGATCGCGATGCCCGCCGATGCACCTAACGCGCTGGCGCCGGCCTCGATGAATGCGCAAGCCTCTTCGTAATTATGGATA
>URGG01000037.1 GCA_900547345.1 uncultured Collinsella sp.
CGAGGTCCCCGAGGGCGTCGAGATCACCGACGTCGCAGGCGACACCGCCGACAGGGCCCAGTTTAAGTTCACCGAGAGCGAGCACGCCAGCGACCGCTTCATCCCTGTCTTCGATCCTGACAAGAACGCCGATGAGTTGTTCGACTACGAGGCAAAGTGGAAGGCCAACTCTGGATGGACCGAGAGCGATCCCGTTAAGTACAATGGCAAGACCTGGCGCAGTGCCTACTTCACGCACTCGGGCGGCGTAACGACCGAATACTTCACCGACGTTGACGGCGGCAGTGTGTATGTGCGTATCGACAACGTCGAGGAGCACAAGGACGCCGTCGAGACCATGATGAAGTCTCTGGAATTTGCCGACGACATCGCCGAGGCCAAGACCGAGGCCATGGACGTCAAGCTCGACGATATCGAGATCAAGCGCTAAGCGACTGGCGAGCGCAGCGGGAAACACGGGCGCAGTGCAAACAAGTGACGGTACCCCAGCGCTTCGTACCCAGGGAGGGCCGGTAAACCGACCCTCCCTTTCTTATGCCTGTAGCCGACGAACGCGAGGATGCCGGACGTCGGAACCGCCCCAAATGTGGCAACAGTACGAAAACGACAAACGCCCCAACACGTCCGCCCGCCGATTTATTGTGCCGCGCAGGCAATTAAACCAGCATCTTTAAACATCTGAGCAGTATAGTGACCAAAACTATCGCATAACCGCACTCTGCGAATGGAGAAGTTATGACCGAACACCACGCCATCAGCCGCCGAGCATTTACGTTGGGCCTTGGACTCGCGGCGTTGTCGCCACTTGCAAGCCTGCCCGAAACCGCCATGCTGGGCATTAGCCCGCGGGCAGCCTTTGCGGACAGCACGGCCGGGCCAGCAGTCAGCCTCGACAATTTCGTCATTCGCCTTCGCCCCGCGGGCTATTTTCGTACCGCAAGCGTTAACGAAGACGGCAACGTCATCGGCAACGTCTGCCATCTGTTTAATGACGGCACGTCCAGCAAGCTCATCCTTGAGAACGTAACGACCAAGAATGACGATACAAACTGGTATGCTATCCGCACCTTGCTCAATTTCGAAGAGCATAAAAAGACGGGCTACAGCATTTGGTCGGTCGATGGCGACTCGGACAAAGACGGAAAGGTCATCCACGTATGGAGTGGCGAGCATTCCGTGGGAGCTCGAACTTATCGGTTACGACATGAAAAAGAACGATGCCACGGTTAGCAGCCTCGACTGGATCACGTACAGCAGCTACGTCGATGGGCCATGTTGGATGAAATACGTCGACGACAACAAGTTCCTCGACGAGCTGAGCATCCCGGGTACGCACGATTCGGGCACCTGTAGCGTGGACAACGACACCGAGCCCCAATCCTCGCAAGTAAAATGCCAGCAGGATTACATTCCCACGCAGTTGCTCGAAGGCATTCGCTATTTTGATATCCGTCTCGGAAAGGGCGACAACCCTGGCATCGACCATGGGATGTACTACCTGCTCAAAAAAGACGCGTACTTTTTGCATCTTTCCGATGTCATAGGCTACTTCAAAACGTTTTTGAACGAAAACCCGACAGAAGCGCTCATCATGCTTGTATCACGAGGCAACGACGAGGCTACCGACGAAAGTGTTACGACGGCTTTCGCCAAGGTTTTGGACGACAACCCCAAACTGTTCTATACGTCGAGCCGCGTTCCCACACTGGGCGAGGTGCGCGGAAAGATCGTCCTGCTACGTCGATTTGGACTCGACGGCGACAGCGTAAGCGGCCACACGTGGGGACTCGACCTCACCGAATGGGATAACAAAATCGCAGCGCACACCGACAGCAGTTCCATGTGCCTCGTCCAAGACGCGCAGGGCTTTGAAGCCGCGGGGGAAACAGGCGACAAAGAGCCCTATTGCACCAAGGTATACGCCCAGGACAAGTACAAACTCACGGGAACCGACAAGCTCAGCTGGGTCGATAATGCGCTGAAGGAAACGACCGGGCGCACGCGCAACGAGGTAGATGTCGAGGACGATAACGGGGCCAAGGAGAAAGTCCTGGAGCGTTGCTGGTCTATCAACTACACCAGCTGCACGGGCTTGTCGCACGGAGGCAATCCTTTTACCTCGGCACGAGTAGTCAACGAGCATCTGTATAAGAGCCCGTACATCAATCCCAGCGGCATCGAGGATACAAAGTCAGATTACCTCAAGCACATTGGCATCATCGCATCCGACTTTGTTGATGCGGCGCTGGCCCGGAGCATCTACCAGCGCAATTACGATACGGAGCACAAGCAGACGGCTTCGTACTATCTCCCGTACTATCTCCCGACCCGCATGCGCATGACGTACGGCGACTCGCTGAGCGATGCCTCATTCCAGGATGGCAAGACCGTTGGCGAGGGCCGTTTCCGCCTCGTTAACAGCAGCAACGTACTCAACGTGGCCGCTTCTGGCAGCGCGTTTGCCATCGAATACGTGGATGTCGACGCCCTGGGCAACGAGACCGCTACAGGACTGCAGGGCTTCGTGCCCATCGATATCGATCCGCTCGCGCTGACGCCCCATTTTGAGGGACTCGAAGGCCTTAAGGCCGGCGAAGACGTGCGCGCCAAGATTGCGGCATCACTCGAGGGCAAGCTCGAAACCGACGCCTGCACCGCCCAGCTCGAGTTTGTGCACGACGCGGACGGCGCTCCGGGCACGGCAATGGCCGAGGGCGAGGCATTTGCCGCGGGGACGTATTGGGTGCGTGCGAAAGGTCTGTTGGGCGACGCGGCGCAGAACTACACGCTCGCCAGCGACGGAGCCGCAAACTTTACCGTAGCGGCCTCGGACAGTGCAGGCGGCACCGGCAGCGGCACGGGTTCCAGCGCAGGCAGCGCTGATAAGAATGGTAAGGGCAACAAGGGCAAGGGCTCGGGCGGAAAACTCGCCGACACGGGCGACGGCTCCGGCATTGCCGCCGGGCTCGCCGCTGCCGCCATGGCGACAACGGTCGCCGGCGCGGCGATGCTTGCCAATGACCGCGAAAACGTTGGGGACGACAGCGAATAGGCAAGCCCGCCTTTTAGACACATCGACTCAATTGGGGGGGGCGCAGAATACCGTTCTGCGCCCCGATTTTTACCTTAGCCCGAACACCGTTATCGGCTACGTCACCATGTTCAGCGCATTCACGAACTCCTGAGCTTGGGAGCGGCTGCTCAGACTAAAGACACAGGCAGTCAACAGCCTGTTACGTAGGAAAACGTCGCGGCCCTTGATCCTGCTGACCCCCGTAATGTCCTTAAGATAAACAATCTCGGTGTGCTTGCCACCAAAAGTGCCCTTCTTGAGCACCTCGATGCGGTTAGGGTAGATCTTGACGTCTTTAAACCTACCCGAACCTTTGTCCTGGAACAGCAGCGTGTTGTTGTCCATACGCGTCACTCCCGTGGGGTTCGCTAAAACTGTCTCTATGGCCACATTTTAGTCACCGCAAGGCTCCCATGCGAAGGTGCCAGACAGCAAAGCAATTCGTGTCCGCGCGAGGCTTTAAACTAAATGCGATAAAGATGCATTCCACAAGAGGAAAGTGGGGCGACAGTGATGGGCGAACTGGTAAACCGTGGAGAATCGGCAATCGTGCCCGAAGGTTTTTACAAGCAGGTCTCCTCGATTCTCAACGCCGCTCGCGACAAGGCCTATACCGCCGTTAACTTTGCGATGGTTGAGGCATATTGGGAGATCGGCAAGAGTATTGTTGATGAACAGGGCGGAGAGGGGCGCGCAGCATATGGAGAGGCATTGATTGCAGGCCTCTCCAGAAGGCTTACCGCGGATTTCGGAAGAGGCTTTGGCATCGCAAACCTTCGCAATATGCGTCAGTTCTTTCTTGCGTTTCCAATTCGCGACGCACTGCGTAGCGAATTGAGCTGGACTCATTACCGCAGGTTGATGCGCATTTCCGACCCTGACGCTCGCACCTGGTACATGAACGAATGCGCCGATTCTCGTTGGAGCACGCGTCAGCTCGAACGCCAGATCAATACCATGTTCCGTGAGCGCCTACTTGCCAGCAAGGACAAGGAGGCCGTCACCCAAGAAATCCAAAAGAGCGCCCCGGCTCGTCGCCCCGAGGATATCATCCGCGACCCATATGTACTGGAGTTTTTAGGTTTCTCGGACGATACTGCGTTTCGCGAGAGCGATCTAGAGCAGGCGCTCATCACGCATCTTCAGAAGTTCCTGCTGGAGCTTGGCCGTGGTTTCGCTTTCGAGGCGCGCCAAAAGCGCATCACCTTTGATGGACGCCATTTCTATATTGACCTTGTGTTTTACAACTATCTGATACGCTGCTTCGTGCTCATCGACCTTAAGACCGATGACCTTACGCATCAGGACCTAGGCCAGATGCAAATGTATGTGAACTACTACACGCGCGAACTCATGAACGAAGGCGACAATCCGCCCATAGGCATCGTGCTCTGCGCGGACAAAAGCGATTCGATCGTCGAGTACACGCTGCCCGAAGACAACGACCAAGTGTTTGCCGCCAAATACCTGCCGTATCTTCCAAGCAAGGAAGAGCTGGCGCGCGAGTTGAGTGCCGAGTACCGCGCCATCAATGAAGCGTCTAATGGCGAAGCGCAAGGGTAGCAGCACGTTGCGACCGAAGCCACCGCAGCCGTCGCAGGCGCACTCGCGGTTGCGACGCACGCTACGAAACAATACCGGTCATGGACGCCGGCAACGACATTCTAGCCGTGGCTGGCGAGCATGACCTGACAGGCAAAGACGCGGCCTTCGTCTGATGTGGGTCCATTGGCTGTCACAGAAAGGGGCGGGTTGCAGCCGGCCCTAGACGATAATACCTGCGTTGCCCGCGTCTCCGAAGTTTAAGCGCTGAGGAGCGGGTTCCGCGGCACAACCTGATTTTACCCAGTGAGGAGGCTCTTTTGCAGCCGCTCCACTGTTTATTTACATCTGGCACCCTCAAACAATCAGACGACAGTCCGCACTCCTGCGAGCTGCCCCGTTCCTCTAGCTATCGCATCGCAGCGCCGACCGACACTACTCCCCTACTTCCCAAAGATTGCAGCGAACAATCCCTTGCGTTTGGGCTTCTCCTCTCGGTAGGAACCCTCGACGGCGGCTGCAACCTGGCGCGGTTGCTCGCAGCCTCCACGGCGTACGATCTGGTATAGGAACGGCGATTTAACGTATTTGACCTCGATGGGCGTGGCGTGCACGGTGCTTTCGCTCGACAGCATCACGTTGGGATTGAGCGGTGCCACCACATGCGTCTCGCGCTTGTCACTAAACACCACCGCAGCCGCGCGGCCCGTCTGGCCGTTCACGGCGATGCGCACCTGTTCGCCATCGCGACTATCCGAGGCAGGACGATCGACAAAGTACACCGGCACCATAACCAAGCCGTCCTTGTGCTTGCGGGCCTTGCGCGCCCACGTGCGGATGCTCTTTTTATTGAGCCCCAGTACAGCCTCGGCGTCGTTGCCCGCAACGTCGAGCGCCAACTTATCAATGACCACCTGGTCCTTGGTAGACGCATCGACTGAGACAACGCGAAAGTCACCTTCCTGCATGGCGGGATCGAACGGACCGACCTTGGCAAAGTCCCACGGCTCCAAAATGCCCATGAGGCGAACGTCCAGGTAGTTTGCCCTGGGGTATGCCCAGTCGAGCACCTCGTAGTACACCAAGGCCTCCTTGCTCAGGCCCTTGCCCGGGAAGCTCGCCATCATGCGCAAGTCCGCCAGCGCCATGGGGAAATAGAAGAGCATCATGTCGTTTTGGATCGCGTCTTCCACGTCGTGCCCGGCAAAGGCATCCGGATACTGGCGCACCAGCTGCAGCGCGTTGGCACGTGCCTGCTGCGGCGAGATTTCGCAGGGAATACCCTGCTCGGGCACATACTCCGCACCAACGCCCATGGTCAGGCGCTTGCTAAACGTCCCCGGCTTGAGCAGGTCCGCAATGCCAATCTTATTGCCGCAGGACGGGCACTCAAACACACGCTGCGTTGACTCGCCCTCAAAGGACGCTCCGCAGAAGGGGCAAGGAATGCTCACATGCGTGGCCTCTTGGAACTCCTGCGCCGTGCCGCGATCCTCCCACAGCAGATGTTCCAGGACCGACTGATTGCGCCAGTGCGCATTGAAGAAATACCAGTCCGGGTCCTGCGGGCGCTCGAGTTGCGACACATGCGTGAGTTTGAGCAGTCCATCCACCACCGTCAACGGCGTATGGCGAATACCCAAAGCGCTCTTGGGCTCTCCGGCGTCCGCCTGCCACGGAACCACCGTGCCGCAATAGGCGCACTCAAAGCTGCGCTTAGCCTGGTGCGAGTACATAGGGCCGCCGCAGTTTTGACATTTAATGGCAAACATCTCGTCCATGGAAACGTCCTCCTTTGCACAGGGGCTGTCGACATTAAGTATGTCGAGCAAGCAGGCACATGCCCATACCCATGTGGCCCAAAATGGACCACCCAGGCAGACGAGAAGGCTCGCTCGTTAGCACCGGCAGACTATTGCTGCATTTTCTGAGCATCGGCGCACGGCGCCCCCGTGCGAGCTACACTATCCCCTTAAACATGATTGTGAGGACGACCGCTATGCTATTTGTAAATCGGCTGGTACATACGCTTGTTCCCGGCAGCGAGAGCGAGCCGGTCGATGCATCTTGCCGCACCAACGCGGGCTTTTCCGCAAGCCTCGTCTGCATTGGCCTCAACATCACCCTGTGCCTGGCCAAGGGCATCGCGGGTCTGCTCGCCGGCTCCGTCTCCCTCATCGCCGACGCTTTCAACAACCTCTCCGATGCCTCGAGCAACATTGTGAGCCTGCTCGGTTTCCGCCTTGCCAGCCGCCCGGCAGACGAAGGCCACCCCTATGGTCACGGCCGCTACGAGTACCTAGCCGGCCTGTTCGTCGCCGTCCTGGTTTGCGCCGTCGGCATCAACCTGATTCTCGAGTCGGTCACCAAGATCATCAAGCCCTCGCCCACCGCTTACACGTTTATTTCCCTTGCGGCACTGGCTACGTCCATGCTCGTTAAGCTCTGGATGGCAGCGTTCAACCGCACGCTGGGCGATCGCATCGACTCGGAGACGCTCATCGCCACGGCGCAGGACTCCAAAAACGACGTCATCACCTCGGGCTCGGTCTTGGTGGCGGCGCTTATTTCGCAGACGACCGGCTTTGATCTCGATGGCTGGGCAGGCCTGGGTGTGGGCGTCTTCATCTGCATCAGCGGTCTGGGCCTGGTGCGCGACGCCATCAGCCCGTTGCTGGGGCAAGCGCCCGACCCCAAGCTCGTCCAGGCAATCCGCGACAAGATCATGTCCTATCCGCAGGTCTTGGGCACACACGACCTCATGGTGCACGACTACGGCCCCGGTCGTCAGTTTGCCAGCGCCCACGTGGAGATGCCCGGCGAGGGCGACGCGTTTGAGCACCACGAGATTCTGGACACCATCGAGCACGACATCAAGCGCCAGATGGGCATTGGTATCACGCTGCACTGCGACCCCATCGCGACAACCGGCGATGACTTGCGCGGCTGGGTCAAGCGCGGCGTCATGCAGATCGATCCCGCGCTCTCCATCCACGATCTGCACGAGCACGACGGGTTCGTTTCGTTTGACCTGGTGCGTCCCGACGGCTTTGACATATCCGACGAGGAGCTGCTGGAGCTCGTCACGCGCATCGTGCACGAGCGCCGGCCCGATGTCTCATGCGTCGTCACGTTTGATTCGGGCTTCAGCTCGCCCGAGCGTCCGGCCGAGCAGCTGTAGCCCCGCTCCGCTCGTCCGCTAGTTTCCCTGCGCGCCCGAGATGCCGTTTTGCAGGGCGTTCCAGGCATCCGTCGCCATGCCGCCCAAGTTCTGCGCGGTATCGCCCAGGTTCTGAGCGGTGTCGCCCAGCTCTTGCGCCTTGTCTCCCAACTCCTGCGCCTTGTTGCTCAAGTCCTCCAGCGTATTGGAGCTCGAGCTGTCGGTACCGCTTTGGCCGTCGGACGAGTTGCCCGAACTGTTCTTGTGCGTGAGTTGAATTTCGAGGTTGCCGTTGTCGTTATAGTAGGCAGAAGTAACGACCCAGTTGGCATCGACGACGGGCGTTGAGCCATCATCAGTCAGGACCACGGCATTCGAAAGATCGGCGCCGCGCGACTTGAGGATCTTCTTGGCGTTGGACCAGTACTGCCCCGGGATATCACTCAAATCGACGGTGCTAGACGAGGCGGACTCGGTTTGCTCGGCAGTGGTATCGGCCGTTGAACTCCCTCGCTTGTTGAGCATGCCCGACACGATGGCAAACACAACCGACAGCGCAAAGAAGATCGCCAGCACGATGAGGATCTTCTTAATCACGCTCGACGAACGCGACGGCGTCTCTTCCTCGTCCTCGCCATATTGCGGAATCGACTTGGGGTACTCGCGATACGGCTCGCGCGACTCGTAGCGAGGCTGCGCCGTGCGAGGCATATACGTCGTCTGCTGAGGCTGCGGAATGGGATTCTGCGGCAGGTCATCATAGGGATTCGGCGTCGAGGCGGCATAAGAATCCTGCGGCGCGTAATCAAACGGGTCTGCCGCCGCGTTGCCATAGGGGCTTTGCAAAGATGCAGCGTAAGGGTCCTGCGCCGCGTCGCCATAGCCCATAACTCGTGTGGGCTCGGCAGAAGGCTGCGTCGCGGCGGGGTCGACATAACCGGGGTTGGGAACAACGCGGGTCGCATCGGCGCTATCGCCAGCCTGCGCGGAACCGCAGCCGCCCATCACGGTTGTCTTGTCCTGATCCATGCAACGATTCCTTTCCGTCGCCTGTAAGCATCAAGTTATCCATGCATTCTACCAGCGCAAAAGCCTATGATGGGCAGAGTCCGTCGGTATCTACAAGACATGCGCGGGCCTAAGGATCAAAAAGCCCCGCCGGGCCTTGGTAGGCGCGGCGGGGCGGGCAAGCGGCTATGCGCGGCAGGCTTAGAACAGGCCGGTGATGTTGCCGTCGTTGTCGACGTCGATGTTCTCGGCCGCGGGAACCTTGGGCAGGCCCGGCATGGTCAGGACGCTGCCGGTCAGCGCGACCACAAAGTGGGCACCGGCGGAAACCTTGAGCTCGCGCACGGTGATGCGGAAGCCCTCGGGAGCGCCCAACGCCTTGGCGTTGTCGCTAAAGCTGTACTGCGTCTTGGCCACGCACACCGGCAGGTTGCCAAAGCCGTTCTCTCGCAGCTCGGCGAGCTGGCGCTTGGCAGCCGGCGTAAAGTCGACGCCATCGGCGCGGTAGACCTTGGTGGCAACGGCCTCGAGGGCGTCGGCCACATCGGCACCGTCCTCGTAGGCAAACTTGAGCTCGCTCGGCTGCTCGATCAGGCGCATGACCTCATCGGCCAGGTCGAGTGCGCCCTCGCCGCCCTTAGCCCAAACCTCGGACAGCTTAACGTTGACGCCCAGCTTCTGGCACTCGGACTCGATGAGCTCGAGTTCGGCCTCGGTGTCCGTCGGGAAGCGGTTGATGGCGACCACGCAGGGCAGGCCGTAGACATTCTGAATGTTGTCGACGTGGCGCAGCAGGTTGGGCATGCCGGCCTTGAGGGCCTCGAGGTTCTCCTCGTTGAGGTCGGCCTTGGCGACACCGCCGTTGTACTTAAGCGCGCGGGCAGTGGCGACGACCACGACAGCGCTGGGGCGAACGCCCGTCATACGGCACTTGATGTCGAGGAACTTCTCGGCACCCAGGTCGGCGCCAAAACCGGCCTCGGTAATCGCGACGTCGCCAAAGCGCATGGCCATGCGGGTGGCCATGATGGAGTTGCAGCCGTGGGCAATATTAGCGAAGGGACCGCCGTGGACAAACGCGGGCGTGCCCTCGAGCGTCTGCACCAGATTGGGTTTGAGCGCGTCCTTGAGCAGGGCCGCCATGGCACCCTGAGCCTTAAGGTCACGGGCGCGGACGGGCTCGCCGGCAAAGCTGTAGCCGACAACAATCTCGCCGAGGCGCTCCTTGAGGTCATTGATGCTCGTGGACAGGCACAGGATTGCCATGACCTCGGAGGCGACAGTGATGTCGAAGCCATCCTCGCGCGGCACACCCTGGGCCTTGCCGCCAATGCCGTCAATAACATGGCGCAGCTGACGGTCGTTCATGTCGACAACGCGCTTCCAGGTAATGCGCTTAACGTCGATGCCGAGCTGGTTGCCCTGCTGAATATGGTTGTCGAGCATGGCTGCCAGCAGGTTGTTGGCGGCACCGATGGCATGGAAGTCGCCGGTAAAGTGCAGGTTGATGTCCTCCATGGGGATGACCTGGGCCCAACCGCCACCGGCGGCACCGCCCTTCACGCCAAACACGGGACCGAGCGAAGGCTCGCGCTGGGCCACGGCGCTCTTGACGCCGCGACGACGCAGACCGTCGGCCAGGCCGATGGTCGTGGTGGTCTTGCCCTCGCCTGCGGGCGTGGGATTGATAGCAGTCACGAGGACAAGCTTGGCCTGGTGATCAGTTGGCTCGTTGAGCAGGGAATAGTCGACCTTTGCCTTGTCAAAGCCGTACGGAATCAGATGCTTAACGTCGACGCCGGCGTTCTTGGCCACCTCGGTAATAGGCAGCGGCGTAACAGAACGTGCGATTTCGATGTCAGTAGGCATGGGCGGTCCTTTCGTTACCGGATGAGAAAAAGACCAATCCAGCATAGCACGCGCGCGCAATGGTAAAACGCCCGCAACCGACGAACGGCGATATGTTTACCCGATACCCAGCGATAGCCTACAGATGCGCTAAAACAAGCCCATTCCTAAACGGTCGGTTCAATACCCAAATGCTCGAATGTGCGAAGCGTTGCCTGGCGGCCCTGCGGTGTGCGAATCATCAATCCGCACTGCAGCAGATAGGGCTCGTAGACATCCTCGAGCGTTCCCGGGTCCTCGCCCACCGCGCTGGCAAGCGTCGTCAGACCCACGGCGCGGCCGGAGAACGTCTTGGCAAGTGTCTCCAAGATGCGAATGTCCATCCAGTCCAGGCCGAGCTCGTCGATCTCGAAGAACTCAAGCGCCTGACGGCAGATATCGAGCTCGATGGGGCCGTTGCCGCGCACCTGCGCGTAGTCGCGCACGCGCTTGAGCAGACGGTTGGCAAGACGCGGCGTACCGCGCGAACGCGAGCCGATCTCGAGCGCGCTGGGATGGTCGATCGTCACACCGAGGATGGTCGCCGAGCGTGTCACAATCTGGGCGAGCTCCTCGACCGTGTAGTAATCCAGGCGATACGAAATGCCAAAACGGTCGCGTAGCGGGCCGGTCAACATGCCCGAGCGAGTCGTTGCCGCCACCAGTGTGAACTTGGGGATATCCAGGCGAATCGAGCGCGCAGCCGGACCCTTGCCGATCACGATATCGAGGGCAAAGTCCTCCATCGCAGGATACAGGACCTCCTCGACCGAGCGGTTGAGGCGGTGGATCTCGTCGATAAACAGCACGTCGCCCGGCTGCAAGTTAGTCAGGATGGCCGCCAGGTCGCCGGTACGCGCGATGGCCGGACCGCTCGTCGTCTTAATCTGAGCGCCCAGCTCGTTGGCGATAACCGTAGCCAGCGTAGTCTTGCCCAGACCCGGAGGGCCCGAGAAGATCACGTGATCGAGCGTCTCACCGCGGCTCTGCGCCGCCTCGATGAGCACGCGCAGGCTCTGCTTGATGTGCTCCTGACCGCAGTAGTCGTCCAGGCGCTGGGGGCGCAGGGTACGGTCGACATCGAGGTCCTCGGACGTCAGCTCCGAGCCCACCATACGCTCGCCATGCGCCATGGATGCCGCTGGCGAGTTTCCGGGCGTCGACCACAGGTCCTGAGAATCATCGGCTTCCCACATCACGCATCCATTCCGAGTCGCTTAAGTGCCGCACCGAGCAGATCCTCGACGCGCATATCCTGCCCATCATACCCGCTCAGGGCGACATCGGTCTCCTGCGGGCTAAAGCCCATGGAAAGGAGCGCCGCACGGGCGTCATCGATCGCCGGGGGAGCGGCAACGGGAACCGGCATCGCAACCTGGCCGGGAATCACGTCGACCGGCACAAAGCCCTTATCCTTGGCAAAGGTGCTCTTGAGCTCCAGGATCAGGCGCTGAGCTGTCTTTTTGCCCACACCGGGTACCTTGGCCATGCCCTTGTCGTCCTCGGCCATCACCAGCGAATACAGCTGCCCCACGGTATAGGTGGAAAGCACGGCGAGCGCCAAGCGCGGGCCAACGCCCGAGACGGACACGAGCCGGTCGAACATCGTGCGCTCATCCTTTGAGGAAAAACCGAAAAGTGTCATGGCATCCTCGCGCACCTGCATACGCGTGTAGAGGCGGACCTCGCCGCCGGGCGTCGGCAACGTGGCCGCAGTGCTGCCCGAGATGCCGAGCTCAAAGCCAACGCCCGACACATCGACGACAGCAGAGCTCATCGTGGCCTCGACAAGCGTTCCATGGAGCTGGGAGATCATCAGTATCCGGTTCCTCTCTGTTGATAGAACTCGCCGCCGGTAAGCGCCCGGGTGCGGCTGAGGTTAACGTGGCAGATGGCACAGGCCAGGGCATCGGCGGCATGGTCGGGATGCGGGTCGTGGTCGAGCTGTGTTAGCTCGCGTACCATGTAGGCGACCTGCCGCTTGTCCGCGGCGCCGGTGCCCACCACAGCCTGTTTGATCTGCATGGGCGTGTACTCGCCAATCTCGAGCGCGCACTCCGAAAGCGCCACGAGCGCGGCACCACGGGCATGCGCCGTGGGGATGGCCGAGCGGACATTAGCGCCAAAGTAGATGCTCTCGATAGCCGCGGTATCGGGACGATAGCGTTCGACGACGCCCTTGAGGTCGCGGGCGATATGCGACAGGCGCACCGCGAGCGGGCTTCCGGCACTGGTCTCAATACAACCGTAGGCACGGCAGCGAACCTCTCCGCGCCGTTCCTCGATAATCCCCCAACCCGTATGGGCCAAACCGGGGTCGATACCCAAGATAACCAAGCCAGCCTCCCCTCGTCTTTTGCCAAGCACAAGGCAAGGCCCCGCGCATCATTCACGAACGTCTGTTCTAGAATAACACAACGGGGCCAAGATGCTTAGTTGAAGTACCGGGGTTGGGAGCGAATCCCATCCCCAGTTTAGTTCTGCGAGAAGAATGGGAACTGTCGGGGATCCACCGGCGGATGCGGCATCGGTCCGCCCTGGGGCCCACCCTGCGGTCCGCCCTGGCCGCCCATCATCTTATCGATGGCGTCCTGGACCTCACCCTCAAACTTCTTCATACCCTCATGTAGGCGACGCTGGCCATCCTCGGAGCGCAGCTCCTCCATCTGCTCGGGCGAAATACCCAACAGCTCGCCCAGTATGCCCATCATCTCACCACGCATACGGTCACTTGTATCCTCGTCGGCAAAACGACGCACCTCAGCGCGTGCCAGCGAATCGACCGTCATGCGTTCCTTGCCGCTCAGCCCCAGGTCGGACCATGCAAGCATGTACGGCCAGGCGCGCTCGGCAAACGAACGGGCCGAGACGATTGGCGCCGTCGGCAGCTGGCGGCGAGCCGCCTCTCCCTGGCGCACGAGCATCAGCAGCAACGAACATGCCTCGGGCTTGCCGGTGGCCATCGGAATGTCGTCGAAGGGACGGTTGCGGTCCACGTGCGACTCGAGCGTGCCATCGACCTCGCCCGGCTCGAGCCCGCCGAGCAGCTGCGCCGCGCGGTCGAGCATGTCGACCGGACCGTCGAGCGTCGAGAGCGCCTGCGCCAGCACGCGCTCCATGCAATCCTCCACCGCGTTGAGCGTCACGAGCTCCTGCGGCACCACGGCAGACGTACGGTTGCGCACGCGCGCCACAAACTCGAGCGTCGACAGGTACACGTCGCCAAAGGGCGCATAATCGCCCTGGTAGCCACCGCAAAGTGCGGGCGCCGCCAGCGCGTACTCAGTTTTGGACAGCGGGCTCAACACCATCGCACCCAGCTCGAGCGCCGTATCCTCCAGCATGAGGCCCAGCGTGCGAGAGCGCAGGCGCTCGGCATCGCCCGCCGACACATCGCGGTCGAGTACGCGTGCGGCATCCGGCGCATCGCGCTCAACCGTGCGAATATGCAGGCGCTCGGCAATGGCGCGGACGGCGGCGCAGCGGGCAGCCTCGGCCTCTTCCTGCGCCGGCGTAAAGATGCGGTTGCGTCCCAGCACCAGGCCGACCACATTGCGCGGACCCAGGGCGTCGACGGCAAGCGCCGCCAGCAGGGACGACGGCAAGTCGCCCTCGAGCGCCACCACGGCGCGCGACGTACCATGGGCGCGGGCGTTATCGCGAACGGCGAGCACCAGCGCCTGCCACAGCCATTCCTCGGAGCGAAACTCGGGCAGCTCGTGGTCCTCCAAGGCATCGAGCATCACACCGCGCTGGATCTCCTGAACCAGTAGGCTCTCCTCAAAACACGGCGCTTGGGCCACCACGCGGCCGCAGTCGTCGAGCACAAACGAGCCGCCGGTATACACCGATTCGTCGTACGCACCGACCGGCGCCATGCAGGCAAACCACACGCTACGCTTGGATGCGATCTTGCGGTAGGCTCCGCTGCGCACGGCGGCAATCGCAGCGGTCTCGCGGTCGGTCATATCGAATGCGTTGAACTGGAAATAGGCAATGAGGTCGACGCCGGTCGGCAGCATCTCGAGCTCGCGGTCCAAGTCGAAGATCACGGCGATACGCACGCCGTCCACGTCGAACACCGGCGGCGCCCAACGCGCGTCGTTGTTCTCGCCACGCTGCAGGGCAATGCTCGCACGCGCGGGTACCACACGACCGTCCTTGAGCATCATATAGTCGAGCAGGGGCTGGCCCTCAAACGAAACCGCCGCGGGCACGATGCAGATCATATCGAGCTCTTGGATACGCTCGGCGACGCCGGTCAGACCCGTCAGCATGTCGTGCTCAAAGTCGGCAGCGCCCACCAGGCCGCCGGGCAGGGCTCCCATAAAGAGCGGAGCCGGCACGCACAGCACACGCGCACCGCGCTCGTGGGCCAGGCGCGCCTGGTCCTCGATGCGACCGCAGATACCCTCAATATCACCCAGGCGCATATCGATCTGTGCAAGTGCGAGCTTCATGGCTCAGCCCTTTCCGTCGTAAACCATCGTTGTCGTAGTAAAAGCGCCGGCCGCATGATGCAGTCGGCGCTCGCATGTGCATATGCTAGCTATGATACCCCGAGCGGGGGCGCGCTCCTAGAACGTCGCGGACCACAGCCCGTGCAGGTTGCAATAGGCATAGACGGTACCGGTCTTGGAACCGCCGGCAAAAAACGTCGCGGGCTTCATGCCGGGCTCAAGGTAATGGACCTCCAGACGGCCCTCGGCCTCAAGGGCGATCCACTCAATATAGTGCTCGGGCACCATAGGGTGCTCGACCGAGCCCACGCGCGCACGGATCACGTGACCATCGCGCTCACTCTCGACGACCGGCACGTGCTTCTCGTGCGCCGCGTCCTCGGTGTTCGCGGTCAGCTCCGTGCAGCCGGCAGGGGTCGCAACGTCGTCGCCAAGGGCGGCAATGAGCTTGCCGTCGGGGTCCTTAAAGAATTTCGCCATGATGTTCTCCTTTGCTGATGTGCCGATGTTCTCGATGCTTCTTATGCCCAAAGGCAGGCGAACCATCCACGGCATGGCAAATGAACACATAACGAGCGGGGACGATGGGACGGCGCGGGCTATCCGCCCTGGCGGCCCCACCCGAGCGGGTTAGCGCCCGTCGCCGCCGAGCAGTGCCAGAACATCCTCGCGGGTAAACAGCGCCGAGGAGATGCCGTCGCCGCCGAGCACGCTGTTGACCAGGTCGCGTTTGGACTCCTGCATCTGCATGATGCGCTCCTCGATCGTGTCCTTGGCGATGAGCTTGTACACGGTCACGGTATGTTGCTGGCCAATACGGTGCGCACGGTCGGTCGCCTGGTCCTGCGCGGCCACGTTCCACCACGGGTCGTAGTGGATGACCACGTCGGCCGCCGTCAGGTTGAGGCCCACGCCGCCCGCCTTGAGCGAGATCAGAAACACCGGCACCTCGCCCGCCTGGAACTGCGTGACCATCTTGGCGCGGCTCTCCTTGGACGAAGCGCCCGTGAGCTTAAGAAAGCCGATGTCCTCCTTGGCCAGGCGCTTGCCAATGATATCGAGCATGCCCGTGAACTGGCTGAACAGCAGAATGTGGTGCCCGCCGTCGAGCGCACCGTGCACGAGCTCCATGCAAGCGTCGAGTTTGGCGCTCCCCGCCTTGTAGTCCTCGTAGTGTAGATGCGGGTCGCAGCAGATCTGGCGCAGCTTGGTGAGCTCGGCGAGTACCTTGAGCTTGTCCTTCTTAAACTCGGATGCCTCGCGGTGCTGCACCTGCTGGGCGATGCGGTCCTGGTTTGCCAGGTAAAGCTTGCGCTGCTCGCCGGTGAGCTGTGCCATGACGGTGTCCTCGATCTTCTCGGGCAGATCGGCCACCACGTCTTCCTTGACACGGCGCAGCACAAACGGCGACACGAGCGCCTGCAGGCGAGCGGCGCTATCGCCCTCGGCGTGCTCGACCGGGCTTTCGAAGCGCTTGGCAAACGACTCGCGCGTGCCAAGCAGGCCCGGCATCAAAAAGTCGAAGATGCTCCAGAGCTCGGAGAGCCTGTTTTCGATGGGCGTGCCGGTGAGGGCGAAGCGATGCAGAGCGTCGAGGCTCTTGACCGAGCGTGCCGAGATGGTCGCGTGGTTCTTGATGTACTGGGCCTCGTCGAGC
>URGG01000038.1 GCA_900547345.1 uncultured Collinsella sp.
AGGGACGGGAGCAGCTATACTACTCTCAGTAGTTAAGGGTCGCGGATCCGCCGCGTCGCCGTTCTCAACAGGAGGTCTTTGTTTATGGCAGATCAAAAGCCGGTTGTCGGGATCATCATGGGTTCCAAGTCCGACCTGGGCGTTATGGAAGGTTGCACCGCCGAGCTCGAGGCGCTGGGCGTGCCCTATGAGCTTGTCATTGCGAGCGCACACCGCACACCGGCGAAGGTCCACGAGTGGGCTTCGACTGCCGCCGATCGCGGTATCAAAGTGATTATCGCCGCCGCCGGCAAGGCCGCTCACCTGGGTGGTGTCGTGGCTGCCTTTACGCCGCTGCCGGTCATCGGCGTGCCTATGAAGACGAGTGACCTGGGCGGCATGGATTCGCTGCTGTCGATGGTGCAGATGCCTTCGGGCGTGCCCGTGGCCTGCGTTGCCATCAACGGCGCCAAGAACGCCGCCATCTATGCCACACAGATTCTGGGTGCTTGCGACCCAGAGTACCGCAAGGTTATCGAGAAGATGAAGCAGGAGATGGCCGACGCCTAGGCGTTCCGCCGTTTCACCGCAGTATAAGGAGAGCCATGTCCGACTATCAGGGAAAACGATTCAAGGCTTCTCAGATTCCCGATCCGTCGAAGCCGGGTGCTGCCCATGCGGCACAGCAGGGTCGGACATCCTCTCCTCAGCAGCCGCGAGCGGCGCGTCCTGTGACGCCGGCGACGCACCGACGCCAGGACGCGCCGGCGGCGTATCGCCCCTCGTCATATGGCACGGCAAAGAAGCAGGCCCGGACGACGAGGCAACCGAGCGGCGCGCCGTCCAGCTACACCGAGCCGCCGCGTAAGAAGCGCCGCTCCATTATTCCCATTCTGCTCATCATCATCGGTATTGGCCTGATCGTTGCTGCGGCCGCTATCTTTATCAACGCGCAGATTGGCTACAAGCAGGCGAGCGAGTCGTATCAAAAAATCGAAAAGCAATATGTGAGCGACAAGGACGCCAGTGGCGTGCCAATTATCGACTTTGATGCACTTGCCCAGACGAATCCCGAGGTTGTGGGTTGGATTTACGCGCCCGGCACCAACATCAACTATCCCGTCGTGCAGACCAACAACAACTCCAAATACCTCAACACGCTGTTTGACGGTACGGCTAACGCGTCCGGTGCCATCTTCTTGGATAGCGACGACACCGCGCCGGGCATGGTGGATCAGCAGACCACGATCTACGGCCACCATATGAACGATGGGTCGATGTTCAACGTGATTTCGGATACGACCGATCAAGCGACGTTCGACAGCATGGACTACGTGTACTACATCACACGTGACGCGACGTATAAGCTGCGTCCGCTGGCGACCAAGGTGGTCGAGGACACGTATGCCAAGGCGCGCACGCCCAACTTTGAGGGCGATGACGGACTGAAGAATTATCTGTCCGAGATGCTCGACGGTGCCTCTGCCGTGGCGAGCGATGCCACCGATCGTGCCGCTTCGGCAACCAAGGTCGTAACGCTTGTGACCTGCCGTTCGCTGTCATTTAGCAATACGCGCGCCGTCATGGTGCTCACGCCGGTCGAGGAATAAAGTGTCCGGGCCCCGTCCCAAAAAGACTACCCTGGAAATCAAAAGGAGAAATGATGCTTGAGAACGGCAAATCGATGCCTTCGGTTGATGCTTGGCTGCGCGAAGCCAAGGCCGATGTTTCGGCGGCTGATTGTGGGATGTACCTGACACACAACGGCGTGGTGCGCGCGACGCCCAAGGCCGAAGTGCGCGGAGTCGAGACCGATGGCGTGGCGCCAGGCCACAAGGTGGGCGGCATGGTGTTTGGCTTCGATGCCGAAAAGGTGCAGGCCGCTATCGAGGCGACGCGCACGATGCCGGGTATCGGCTATGTGCGCGTGTGGCTGGCGAGCGGCGAGCTTACCGTGGGCGACGACATCATGCTCGTGCTCATTGGCGGAGACATTCGCCCGCATGTGGTCGATGCGCTGCAGTCGCTCGTCGGCACCATCAAGAACGAGTGCGTGAGCGAGGTCGAGCGCGAGGCGTAAGGCCTCGTCGGCAATCCGAGTCTGTCTATAGCGAAAGCCCGCCGGCAGTTCATGTAGATCTGCCAGCGGGCTTTGATGTGTTGGAGCTATTTTGCTCTGGCGTTTGCTACACGCGTGTGGCGTCCTTGGGGCTCATGGTCATACTCTGAAAACGGTTCTCCATATATTCGTTATCGAAATGCTTGTCATAGAACTGTGCGACGGGAATATTTCGAACGGTTCCGTTGACGCGCTGATACCAATAGTCGAGCGATTGCAACGTCATGACGCCGTCGATCAACATGACGGCGGTCAGGATGACGGTAGCAGAGTAGCGGCGTTTCCATGGAATCATATTGATGAGCTTAAGCAGGCGCGGCAGCAAGACCTTGATCCAGATGAGGCCACCCAGGCCCCACATGCAGGCAAACGGCGTGCATGTGCGTCCCCCGGTCAATACCGCGATGGGATCGGGCATGCCGAATAGCCTAATGTGTGAATAGCTCCACGACACCACGCCAAATGAGGTCTGCATAAACCAGCCTACAAACACCTCGAAAGCGCCGCCGATCAGGGCACTTACCAGGAAAATGATCAGAGGATTCTTTTTATAGAAGCGGTTGAGCGCCATGGTCATGAGCACCGCGCCAAATCCGTAGATGGGGCTAAAGGGGCCAAATAGCATACCGGCACGGTCCTGATAGACGCCGGGATCGACGACGACCATATGCCAGACTTCCTCGAGAATGAGACCTAACACGCTGCAGACGAAGAATACCCAGAACAGGTTGAAGTAGTTGAGCTTGATGTAGCCCTCGCCGGTTTCGTCGCGGCCGAGCATCCCCTCGGCGGCGGCATCGCGGTCGAGCATCTCTTGCAGACGGCGCTGCAGTTCGCGCTCCTGGCGTAGCGTGGGGTCGACGGTGGCCGACAGCGCAATGAGGATGACAAGCTGGACGGCGGGGCGCAGCAGGAAGGGTCCGATGCCCTGGAGCATCACGTCAACTAAAAGCTCCACGACGGTAAATGCGATGAGGACGTAAGACAGGCGGGCGGCATTGCGCCGCTGGTCCTTGATGAGGTCCAGGCCAAAGACGATCAAGATGATCGCGCTTGCCGCCGAGAGCATAATGCCGGCGACGATAAGGCCAACCGCGACCAGGGTGTTATCACCGAGCTTAGCGGCGACGTTGCCGTTAATGAGTGCGGTGATGACCTGCCACATAAAGACGGCGACTGACGGGAGCGTGCCCACGCCAGATAGGGTGCACAGGACTGCGTAGACCTTGATGATAAGGGGGATCTTCTTGGCCTCCGTGGTGCTGGGGACACTGGGGTCGAGTTGATTTCGATCCATACGCTACCTTTCTCGTCTTGTAGTAGCCTACAAGGATACGCCGACGACCAGCTAAAAGACAGGACGAACGTCCCAATTGCAACAATGTAGCCCCTAGCGCGGGCGAGACACGGCGCACGGGAAGTCTTCGAGGCCGTTGCCCCTGAGAGTGGACTACCCAATAAAATGTTTGGTCGCAAAACGGATAATAAGCTCGGTGGGCTTTTAAAAAGCGCTGCTCATGCGCGGGGGAGCGCGTCGCGCCGTGCGTATAATAAGGCGGGTAACGCCAAAATACGAGGCTCTGAGGGGATGCCATGTCTCAAGAAACCATCCGCGCGGCCGAGCGTGCCGCGGGACAGGTGAACGCCATGTCGACGTATGATCCGGACTCTGACCAGCTGCATGAGGAATGCGGCGTTTTTGGTGTCTGGGCGCCCGATCGCGACGTGGCTCGACTGACGTACTTTGGCCTGCGTGCACTGCAGCATCGCGGCCAAGAATCGGCGGGAATCGCCGTTGGTGACGGCGGTACGGTTATGGTCCGCAAGGATCTGGGCCTGCTCGACCGCGTGTTCTCCAATGCCGACTTGTCGACGCTCTCCGGTCAGCTGGCCGTGGGTCATGTGCGCTACGGCACCGCCGGCGCCAAGAGCTGGGAAGCCTCTCAGCCGCACCTCTCTACCATCAATAGCGTCATTATCGCGCTCGCGCACAACGGCACCCTCGTCAACACCGACGAGCTGCGTCGCCAGCTGATCGAGCTGGGCGTACCGTTCCTCTCCAACTCGGATTCCGAGGTCGCGACCAAACTCATCGGCTACTTTACTCAGCGTACTGGCCATCTGCGCGAGGGCATTCGCAAGACCATGGAGCTCGTGCGCGGCGGCTACGCCATGACGCTCATCAACGAGCAGGCGCTCTACGCATTCCGCGATCCGCACGGCATTCGCCCGCTCGTGCTGGGCAAGCTGGTGGATGAGGGCCTGGACCAGGCCGATGCCGCATCCGTTTCGCAGCTGCCGTCGCAGGACGGCGCCGCGACGGTCGACGCCACCACCCATGTCACGCGCGCCGGCGGCTGGGTCGTTGCCTCCGAGACCTGCGCGCTCGATATCGTGGGCGCCGAGTACGTCCGCGACGTCCGTCCCGGTGAGATTTTGCGCATCAGCGCCGAGGGCCTTGTGTCCGAGCAGGGCGTGCCTGCCGCCGAAGAGCCTGCTAACTGCATTTTTGAGCAGGTCTACTTTGCCCGCCCCGACTCCATCATGAACGGCAAGAGCGTCTATGCCTGCCGTTACGACATGGGTCGTCAGCTGGCACATGAGGAGCCCGTCGAGGCCGATCTGGTCATCGGCGTGCCCGACTCCGGCCTGCCGCCCGCGGAGGGGTATTCGCACGAGAGCGGTATTCCCTTTGGCGAGGGCCTTATCAAGAACCGCTATGTGGGCCGTACGTTTATCGAGCCCACGCAGGAGCTGCGCGCCATGGGCGTGCGCATGAAGCTCAACCCGCTGCGCGACAACATCGAGGGCAAGCGCCTGGTCGTCATCGACGACTCCATCGTGCGCGGCACCACCATGGTGCAGCTCGTCAAGATGCTGCGCAACGCTGGCGCCAAGGAGATTCATATCCGCATCAACTCGCCCGAGGTCATCTGGCCGTGCTTCTACGGTATCGATACCGACGTGCAGTCGCAGCTTATCAGCGCCAACAAAACGGTCGACGAGATTTGCGAGTACATTGGCGCCGATTCGCTGGCTTTCCTTTCGGTCGAGGGCCTGCTTAAGGTCATGCCCAAGGGCGGTTACTGCGATGCGTGCTTTACCGGCCGCTACCCCGTGGCGATTCCCGAGAGCTTTGGCCGCGACAAGTTCATGGAGGGCTTTAAGCCTCGCAACCTGGACAAACCGCTGCACGTTGACGACGACGCCGTGGTCGAGAAATACGACGACCGCAGCTGGGAAGAGGAGCACGGCGAGGCCTAAAACCTGCCATGTAGGGACAGGTTTATTTTGGTAGGTTTTACCTGCTGTTTTGTTGATATGACGGCGCGTGCTGTTATGGCACGCGCCGAAATGAACGCAACTATGAGCACCGTTTGGCGCCCGGGCGGCGGACGGTAGTGGGAGAGGAAGGCTCAGATGAGCGACAGCAAACATGTGACGTATGAGGACGCCGGCGTCGATACCGCTGAGGGCGGCCGCGCCGTCGATGCGATTAAGCAAATGGTGAAGGACACCAACCGCCCCGAGGTCATCGGCGGCATCGGCGGCTTTGGCGGCCTGTTCTCGGCCGCCGCGCTCAAGGATATGGAAGACCCGATCCTGATCAGCGGTACCGACGGCGTGGGCACCAAGCTCGTGCTCGCCCAGATCATGGATCGTCACGAGACAGTGGGCCAGGACCTGGTCGCCATGTGCGTCAACGACATTTTGGCTTCGGGCGCCGAGCCGCTGTTCTTCTTGGACTACGTTGCCATTGGCCACATCGAGGCCGAGCATATGGCAAAGATCATCAAGGGCGTTGCCGGCGGCTGCAAGCGCGCGGGCTGCGCGCTCATCGGCGGCGAGATGGCCGAGCACCCGGGCGTCATGGCTCCGGCCGACTACGACCTCGCCGGCTTTACCGTGGGCGTCGTCGACCGTCCCAAGATGCTCGACCCCGCGAACGTTCGCCCCGGCGATGTGATCCTGGGCCTGCCTTCCACCGGTGTGCACTCCAACGGCTACTCGCTCGTGCGCAAGGTCATCGGCGTCGACGGCATTAAGCCGGGCACGCCCGAGGCCGCCGCTAAGGCCGAGGAGCTGAGCTGCCCTCTCGAGGAACTCAACGGCGCATCGCTGGCAGACGCTCTGCTGGCCCCCACGCGCATTTACGTCAAGCCGATTCTTGAGCTGCTGCGCGGTGGCGCTAATGTGCATGCCATTGCCCACATCACCGGCGGCGGCATCACCGAGAATCTCAACCGTGCGCTGGCAGACGACGCCGACGCCGTGGTCACCCGCAACGGTGCCGAGATGGGCTGGGACGTTCCGCCTGTCATTACTTACGTGTCGCGCCAGGCCGAGCTCGCGCCCAACGAGGCGTGCAAGACCTTCAACATGGGCGTCGGCCTGTGCCTGATCGTCGCCCCCGAGGACGAGGCTGCCGTGACCGAGGCCCTGGTCGCGCTGGGCGAGAAACCGTTCCGCGTGGGCGAGTGCGTCGAGGGTTCCGGTAAGGTCGTGTACTCCGATGAGCGCTAACGAGCAGATGGCTGCCGCCGAGGGCCTGGATTTTGTGCCCTATACCCGTCCGACCGGTACCGATACGGCTGAGCCGCTCAAGATCGGCGTGCTCATCAGCGGTTCTGGCACCAACCTGCAAGCGCTAATCGACCTGATCGCCGCCGGTAAGCTCAATGCTTCGATTGAGCTTGTGGTGTCGAGCCGTCCTTCGGCCAAGGGCCTGCAGCGTGCCGAGCGTGCGGGCATCCAGACGCTCACGCTGTCCAAGGACGTCTATGCCGACCCTATCGCCGCCGATGAGATTATTGCACACGAGCTGCTCGAGCGCGGCTGCGAGTACGTGGTCATGGCCGGCTACATGCGCATGGTACACGCGCCACTGCTGGCGGCGTTCCCCAACCGCGTGGTCAACCTGCACCCGGCATTGCTGCCGAGCTTTACCGGTGCGCATGCGATTGACGATGCCTTTGCGCGCGGCGTCAAGGTGACCGGCGTGACCGTGCACTTTGCCAACGAGATTTACGACAACGGCCCCATCATCGCCCAGCGCGCGCTGGCTGTCGGGGAGGGCTGGGATGTCGACACGCTCGAGGAGCACATCCATGCGATTGAGCACGTGCTGTATCCCGAGGTCGTGCAAATGCTCGCCGACGGCCGCGTCCACGTGCTGGAGAGCGGCAAGGTCGCAATTGACGCGCCTCGCGGCTAGCGGCGCACAGTACAATTTAGCCGAGTAGTCAGGGTGGTCATTGGCGCCAAGGCGCACGTGGCCACCCTTTGTTTGGGTAGTCACCTGCGACGTTCTTTAACGGCTAGTCATTTAAGAACGTCCCCGATGGCTAGGTGAGAGAGGTGAGCGCATGGCGGATAACGAAGCGCTGTTTACGCCTGAGCTGGTGTTTTTTGATTGGGAGTGTGCGACGCCGGATGAGGTGTTTGCGCGGCTCGAGGGCGAGCTTGCTCCACGTGGCTACATTGCCGAGGGTTGGCTCGACGCCGTTCGCACGCGCGAGGATGCCTATCCCACGGGTCTTGCCATGCCGGCGGCAAACATTGCCATTCCGCATACCGATCCGGGGTTTGTGGCCAAGCCCTATATCGCGGTGGTGAAGCCCGCCGCGCCCGTGACATTTAACGCTATGGCTGGCATGGGCGCCCCGGTGTCGGCGCAGATCGTCATTAATCTGGGCATCGCCGAGCCGGGAGGCCAGGTCGAAGCCCTGCAGGCGCTCATGAACATCTTTATGGACGCCGATGCCGCAGCCGACGTGCTCGGCCAGACCACGTCCCAGGGCATGGTCGACGCCATCCGCCGTCACTTCTAAGGTGGGGCTGAGCCGGCACTTGGGGACGTTCCTTTTCTGCCGGCAGTTAGGGACGGTTCCCAAGTGTCGGCACATAAAGAACGTCCAACTGCCAAGTGCCACATCTGTCCCCTTTGCACCAAAATGGTGCAGATTAACCTGTCCCCAATGCACCAAGCGTGCCGCGGGGGCCGCGTTGTGACACAATGGCGTTTGTTCGATTCGTTATGCGAAAGGCCAACTATGGCAAATAAGAAAAAGAACCCTGCGCCCGAGCCGACGCCCGAGCAGCAGGCTCGCGCTGCCTCCAGCTCTCGCAAGAAGCAGCGCAAGACGTACGTGTCTAAGACCGTCAAGATCGTCCTGGTGGTCATCGGCGTGCTGGCGATGCTGCTTTCCGTCTCGGCGATGGCGTGCTCCGGCCTTATGTCGCAGGCCGAGGACACCTCGGGCTACAAGCTGACCGGCGGTGTTGCTGCAACTATCAACGGCACCAACCTCACCGAGGACACCGTGACCAAGCAGATCATGAGCATGCGCACGTCCTACGGCTACACCAAGGATAAGGATTGGGCGCAGTATCTGGTTGACAACGACCTCACGCCCAAGAAGTACCGCAAGCAACTCATCGACTCCTACACGCAGCAGATTCTGCTTCAACGGGCACAGAAGGAGAACGGCGTGACGGTGTCGGACGAGGAGGTCGAGAAGGCTTGGAAGGACGCGTGCAAGAGCGCGGGCGGCGCCAAGGCCTTTAAGAAGACCCTCAAGACCTACGGCTATACCGAGGACACCTACAAGGACTCACTCAAGGAGAGTCTGGCGCAGCAGAAACTCAAGGATGCCGTCGCGCCCACGAGCAAGCCCAAGGACAGCGAGATTGTCGATTACATCAACGAAAACCTGTCCAGCTACAACGACGCCCGCCGCTCGTCGAACATCCTGATCAAGGTTGATTCTGACGCTTCCGACGAGGACAAGGCTGCCGCCAAGGCCAAGGCGCAGGAGTGCCTGGACAAGATCAACTCCGGTGAGCTGAGCTTTGAGGACGCCGTTGAGCAGTACTCCGAGGACACCGGTTCCAAGGAGAAGAAGGGCGATGTGGGCTGGGATAAGCTCACCACTTTCGTCGACAGCTACCAGACGGCGCTCGAGGGACTCAACAAGGGCGACGTGAGCGAAGTCGTCGAGTCGACCTATGGCTACCACATCATCAAGTGCACCGACTACTTCCATGTCGATAATCAGGTTGATGACATCAACCAGGTGCCCAAGGACATCAAGAAGTACGTTTCCAACGTGGTGAAGACGCAAGCGGCCAGCACCGCGTACAGCGAGTGGCTGGAGCAGTACAAGAAGGATGCCGACATCACCGTCAACCCCATGCCCAAGGACGTACCCTATAACGTGAGCCTGAAGGGCGTCACCAAGAGTTCGACCGACGATTCGTCGACGACTGAGTAATCATGGGGCGGTGCTCGCGCGAGTGCCGCCCACGCTATTAGAGAGGATTTGCAGATGACCAACGAAGAGCTGCAGAAGGAAATGATCGCGGCCATGAAGGCCAAGGACAAGGTTCGCCTGTCCATCATTCGCCAGGTCAAGGCCGAGGTGAAGAATATCGAGGTTAACGAGCGCCGCGATGTGACCGAGGAAGACGTTAACAGCATGATCAAGCGTCTGATCAAGCAGACGAGCGAGACGCTGGAGATGTCCATCAAGGCCGGCACCGACCAGGAGCGTACCGACAACCTGACCGAGCAGGTCAAGATTCTGGAGAGCCTGCTGCCCGCGCAGGTTTCGGGCGAGGAGCTCGAGGCTCTGATCGAGCAGGTTATCGCCGAGCTGGGCGCCACGTCCAAGAAGCAGATGGGCCAGGTTATGGGTGCCCTGGGCAAGGCCACCGGCGGCAACTTCGATAAGCCTGCGGCTGCCAAGATTGTTGGCGCAAAGCTTGCGTAAGGGCCGAGCGGTACATAGTTGATGTTGAGGGGGCGTGGCCGTCATGGTCGCGCCCCTTTTTGCTAGGCTGGGCAATCATTGGGGACAGACTTAAATGAGTGCCCAATGAGCAGGTACTCATTTAAGTCTGTCCCCAATGAGTGGGTTAAAGGTTGCGGGTTCTTTACGGGAATGTAGTGTGGGCTGCGGAAACGTGGTTCTTTCCGTACAATAGTTCAACTCGTGTAAACGCAGGGAAGGGACATTCATGGCAGACATGATCGAGATCAAGCATCTCAACAAGTACTTTGGCGACCTGCATGTGCTCAAAGATATCAACCTTACCGTCAAGCGCGGCGAGAAGCTCGTAATGATCGGGCCTTCCGGCTCGGGTAAGTCGACGCTCATCCGCTGTGTCGATTATCTTGAGGAGCCCACGTCGGGCGAGGTCATCATCGACGGTACGCCGCTCACCAAAAAGAACCACCTGGAGATGGCTCGCAAGTACAGCTCCATGGTGTTTCAGCAGTTCAACCTGTATCCCAACATGACGGTGCTGGGCAACCTGACGCTCGCGCCCATCAAGCTGCAAAAGAAGAGCAAGGGGGAGGCGACCGAGATCGCCATTGCCGCGCTCAAGCGCGTCGGCATGGCGCATAAGGCCGGCGAGTATCCGCAGAATCTCTCGGGCGGTCAGCAGCAGCGCATCGCCATCGCCCGCGCCCTGTGCACCAAGCAGCCCATCATCCTGTTTGACGAGCCGACCTCGGCGCTCGACCCCGAGATGGTCCAGGAGGTTCTGGACGTTATGATTGAGCTTGCGCAGGAGGATATCACCATGATCTGCGTGACGCACGAGATGGGCTTTGCGCGCCAGGTGGCCGACCGCGTCATCTTTATGGAGGACGGCCGCATCCTGGAGGAGGGCACGCCCGAGCACTTCTTCGATAACCCCGAGAACCCGCGTTGCCGCGAGTTCCTGTCCAAGATTCTGCACTAGGCGCGGTGATGGACATGACGGATATGACGAGGGCGGCCGTGTCGCGCCGTCACTTTTTGCAGCTGGCTGGCGCCGGCATGCTCGCGCTGACGGGGACCGCGCTTACCGGTTGCGGCAACTCCACCAGCGGTGAGGGCTCCGACAAGGGGTCCAAGCTTGCGGCCATTAAGTCGCGTGGCCATCTGAATGCCGGCGTTAAGAAGGATGTTCCCGGCTACGGCTATTACGACACCGCCAAGGGCCGCTTTGAGGGCATGGAAGTCGATTTGTGCTACCAGATTGCCGCTGCTGTCTTTGGCGTGAGCTACAAGGAGGCCCGCGCCAAAGAGCTTGTCGAGTTTACCGACGTAACGCCCAAGACGCGCGGCCCGCTGATCGATAACGGCCAGCTCGATGTGGTCGCGGCGACCTACACCATCACCGACGAGCGCAAGAAGAGCTGGGATTTCTCGACGCCGTACCGCACCGACTACGTGGGACTCATGGTCAAGAAGCGTTCGGGCTTTACTTCGATTGAGGATCTGGACGGCAAGGTCATTGGCGTGAGCCAGGGTGCTACCACGCAGGGCCTGATCGAGCAGATGATCAAGGACAACGGCTTTAGCTGCAAGCCCGAGTTTAGGGCCTTTAGCGGCTACCCCATCATTAAGAGTTCGCTCGACGCCGGCAATATCGACGTCTTTGCCATGGACCGCTCCACGCTGGCCGGTTACATGAACGAGACCGTTGAGCTGCTGCAGCCCGAGGTTAAGTTTGGCGAGCAGGGCTACGGCGTGGCGACCAAGAAGGGCTGCGACCTTTCGGCCGTGGTCGATCAGGTGATTTGCGATCGCCTGGCCGACGGCTGGCTCGACCAAGAGGTCAAGACCTGGGGTCTTGTATAGGCGCATCGTCCAAGGAAGGAATCAAATGCTCGAAGGATTATTTGACGCCGACCGTTGGTCGACGACATTTCAAAACATGGGGCCCTTCTGGGAGGGCTTTGGCGTGACGCTGCAGGTGGTCGTTGCCGGTCTGCTGCTGTCGCTGGTGCTGGGCACGCTGCTGGGCGTGTTCTCTACCACTCGCTCGCGCGTGCTGCGCGCCATAAGCCGCGTGTACGTGGAGTTTTACCAGAACACCCCGTTGCCCGTGCAGGTGCTCTTTATGTACATGGCCGGTCCGCAGTTTTTGCAGGCCATAACTGGTGCCGACCAGCCGGTGCGCATCGCGCCGTTCGTGCTGGGCTTCTTGGGTGTGGGCCTGTATCACGCGGCCTACATTTCGGAGGTCATCCGCACTGGTATCGAGGCGGTTCCGCGCGGTCAGATGGAGGCGGCCCAGAGCCAGGGCTTCACCCGTGCGCAGGCGTACTGGTACATCGTGTTGCCCCAGACGTTCAAGATCATTCTGCCGCCGCTGTGTAACCAGGCGCTCAACCTGGTCAAGAATACGTCGGTGCTGGCGCTTGTGGCCGGCGGCGACCTTATGTACCGTTCCGACAACTTTGTGAGTCTGTACGGTTACCTGCAGGGGTACATCGTCTGCTGCCTTATGTACTTCATCATCTGCTTTCCGCTCGCCATGCTGGTGCAGTGGCTCGAGCGCCGCTCCAAGGAGCGTCCGCGCGGCGTGAGCCTGGCCGAGCTGGGGCTCGACAACGTAGAGGAGGCCTAGCGCATGGAAATCTTTAACGCGACCAACCTGCTCTACATTTGGGGCGGCTTTGTTAAGACAATCGAGATCTCGGCGCTGTCGATCTTTTTCTCGCTCATCTTTGGCACGGTGCTGGCGCTCGTTAAAAGCTATGCACCCCGCCCGTTCCGTATTTTGGTGAGCGCCTATATCGAGCTGTTCCGTTGCACGCCAAACCTGCTGTGGATTCTGTTTATCTACTTTACGGTGCAGGGTTTGGACATTGTGATTTCGACCATCGCTTTTACGCTGTTCACCAGCGCTGTTATGGCCGAGATTGTGCGCGGCGGCCTCAACTCGATTCCGCGCGGCCAGTTTGAGGCGGCGCAGAGCCAGGGCTTTGGCTTCTTTGCCACCATGCGCTACATCATTCTGCCGCAGACGTTTAAGACAATCATTCCGGCGCTGTTTAGCCAGTGCACGACCGTCATCAAGGACAGCTCGTATCTTTCGGGCATTAACGTGGCCGAGCTCATGTACACGGCAAACGTCGTGATGGCCCACGCGATCGACCTGTCGCAGGTTCTTATGCTCTACGGCCTGGTGTTTGCGATGTACTTTGTGCTCAACTTTGGTATCTCGCTGCTGGTTCGCGCGTATCAACGTCGTATCGTGGCAGCGTAGAATGTGACAAAGGGACTGTCCCTTTGTCACATAGAGAAAGGAATCGCGATGAGCGATCTGGAGAACAAGAAGAGTCCTGTGGTCATTACCATCGCGCGCGACTTTGGTGCCGAGGGCCACGAGATTGGCCGTATCCTCGCCAACGAGTTGGGGATTCCGCTGTATGACAACGAGCTGCTGGTACGCGCGTCGCTGCGTGCGGGCGAGTCGCTCGATAAGATGGCCGCCTACGACGAGCGCCTGGCCGTGGAGAACATGGCGTTTTTGCCCGACCGTTACGACGCCCGTTCGTACTCGGACAAGTTGTTCCAAAAGATGAGCCAGGTGATTTTGGATCTGGGTGAGACCGAGAGCTGCATTATCGAAGGCCGTCTGTCCGATTACCTGCTGCGCAACAACCCCAACCACATTGCCGTGCTGGTGACCGCACCCTTTGAGGACCGCGTCGAGATCGTGCGCAAAAAGCGCGGCCTCAACAAAAAGAAGGGCGCCAAGCTGGTCAAACAGCAGCAGAAGGCGCGCGAGGCGTTCTATAAGCGCTACAGCGCCGGCAAGTGGAAGATGACGAGCGGCAAGGACATCGTCGTCAACCGCGCCAAGCTGGGCCGCGAAGGCTGCAAGGACGTCATCGCCGCAGCCTACCGCTACAAGGTGGCGCAGCTCGAAGGCTAACCGACCAAAACCACCACAAAGGGGACAGGCACCTTGTGGTGGTTTTTGTTTTAGGTAGAGAAAGTCAACTGGTTCTGCCGGGGCCGATCGCTCAAAGAACTCAAGGATGCTCAAAAAACTCAAAGATACTCAAATAAATTATAGATAGTAGGGGCATAATTTAGTTATATGAGTTAAAGGGAGGCCTTATGGCAGCACCGACGGCGTACAGGCAGGCAAATCCATTCACGCCGATGTTCGGACGTGTACCGGCGTATATGGCCGGCCGTGAGCAAATCATCGATGATATGGTGCTGGCGTTTGAAAATGACGACTCCGATCCCAATCTTTGCTCGGTTTTCTATGGTGCGCGCGGTACAGGTAAAACGGCGCTTTTGGCATATCTGTCGTACCGCGCCCAGCAAGAGGGCTGGATTACAGCGAATGTGACGGCCTCGGAGGGGATGCTCGAAGACATTTTGCAGCGCCTCAACGAATCAGCCGCCCATCTGATCGAAAAGCCCGCTTCTAGGCGTGTGAACAGTGTCGGCATTGCCCCCGTAGGAAGCATGAGCTGGGAAAACATCGATGTTGAATTTGAGGGCGCTAACTGGCGTACTAAGATGAACGCTTTGTTTGCTCAGCTTGAAGCGACTGACACCGGGGTGCTTATCGCCGTTGACGAAGTGGATGCATCGTTTGCGCAAATGACGGAGCTTGTTACTACCTACCAGCACTTTGTAAGCGAGAATAAAAAGGTAGCTTTGCTTATGGCGGGGCTGCCGTTTCGCGTGCTGGCGCTGCTGACGGGGAAATCGACATCGTTTCTTCGTCGCGCGGCTCAACATTCGCTGGGATCAATTTCACCGACTGAGGTAAAAGAAGCGTTTCGACTAACGATTGAGGACAGCGGCAAGACGATTTCTGATGAGGCGATCGACCTCGCTGCCAAGGCGATCGATGGTTTTCCATTTATGTTCCAGTTGGTGGGGTATCGGGCATGGAATGCTTCGCGCCAAGCCTCCGAGGTTTCTATTGAGGATGTCGAACGAGGCGCGAAACTTGCGCAAGAGGAGCTGGAATCGCGAGTTTTCGCTTCAACAGCGGCGGAACTTTCACGAGGGGACCTTGAATTTCTTCGTGCAATGAATCCGGTTGGGACGACGACCAGGCAAGAGTTGGCAGCGAGGCTTAAGAAGAGTTCCGGTTCGATTTCAACGTATAAAAAGCGTCTGGTAGAGGCTGGGGTAATTGAAGAGCCTCTACAAGGACGTTTTGAGTTTGCATTGCCAGGCTTCGGCCGATATGTCGCATCGCTTTACTAGAGGGTCGTTGCTGCGAAGGATCGCTTCGTGTCCCTTTACTGTCTCGATCTGTAACAATAAGCCTGCTTTTAGGGGCCTATCTGTTACAGACTGAGACAAACTGGCAGAGTGGCCTTCTGCTCCGCTCAAACCACCGCAAAGGGGGCCTTTGTGGTGGTTTTTGTTTTAGGCCGAGGGGAAGGCCTTGGTGAGACCGGCGCGCGTCTGCGTGTCGGTCTTTTGGTAGATAGAGCTCAGGTGGCGCTGTACCATGCGCATCGAGATGCCGAGCTCCTCGGCGATCTGCTTGAGCGGGCGTTCATCCTGGGTTACGGCCATGAGCACGTCGACTTCGCGCGGGGTGAGGCCGTGGTCGGCGATGAAGGCTTGGCGCTGTTCCTCGATGCTGGGTGCAGCGAGCGCCTCCTCGGCGAGCTGTTGATGTTCGCGCTCCTGCTCGGTTTGGGGTAGACGGAACAGCCCCGCAGCTACAAATGCCACGCTCGCCGCCACAAGCAGCACGAGCGCGCCGATCATGATGAGGGCGACATTGCCCGAGGTGACCAGTGCCAGCGAGATGCCCGATGTGGTGAATGCACATACATTGTTGGCGGCGCGGCCCATGCCGGCCCACAAAGCCGGAGTGTGCATACGCGGTGCCAGCTGTGTAAACGTGGCGGTGAAGAACGTGACGAAAAAGCCCGAGCTCAGATAAAAGACGATGAGGCCCAGGTTGGGATCGGCGCCAGCTTCCACGGCCAAGATTGAGATGGTGGAGAGTACCGTGACGCCGAGCATGACAAGGCCCATGTAGCGACGCTCGGCAAGGTCAAAGACGATGCCGGCGACCAGGCCGCTCGCTGCCAAAAAGAGGCGTGGCCAAGTCTGCACGGCGATGGTGCCGTGGGCGTTGGAGAACGTGACGACGTTGTCGAGGGTGGAGAACAGACAGGCGAGAATCATGACGAGCGCAATGCTCCAGCACGCCTGCTTGGCGAGGGCATGCGAGGGCTCGGCAAAGGGATTGATGGCGGGGCTGGAGCTCTCGGCGGCCTTTTGGGGAACGACGCTGAGGACGGAGATGGCGATAGTCGCTGCGCCAAGGACGATGAGCTCGGCGATACCGCTGCAATTGAGCAGGTTGATGGCGAACTGTATCAGAATGCCCGCGGCATAGGCTGCTCCGGCGCCAGTGGCGAGTTTGGGGTCATCCTGGAATGCCAACGAAAAGGCGTAGTGCGCTGCGGCACCCAGCAGGCCGAGTCCAAAGAACGCCACGCAGCCCAGAATCTCGAGCACAAGCGGGGCCGTAGGGAACTGAATTTGGGTCAGGCCCAAGATGGCGATGGGAACGGCGGCGCTGACAACTGCCTGAGGCCGGCCTTTGCGCTGTGCGAGCCCGAGCAGCGGCGCGTATCCGATAAAGCCGAGTACGCTGGCGCCCCGGATAACGCCCTGTGCGAGCCCAACGCGTTCGGCACCGGTGAGTAGCCCGACATTGATGTCGAATCGAAACTCGGCGGCAAGGAAGGCGAAGGTGAAGAGCGCGAGTGCCAGAAGCGCGTTGATTTTAGGCTTACTCAGGTTCAAGAACGGTCCTTTGGGTGGACGAATAATCGTGTCCTCGATTGTAGACCATGACGGTAGGGGGTGGGCCTTTCGGGGGGGGGC
>URGG01000039.1 GCA_900547345.1 uncultured Collinsella sp.
GGTCTTCAGGATACGCCGCGCCTGGCGCTCGTGAAGACCAGCGGTATTTCGGCCGCCCTTGCCTGCCACCATTGCGAGGGTGCCCCCTGCGCCGAGGTTTGCCCGGTGAATGCCATCGAGCACGATGGCGATCGCATCCACGTCAAGGAGCAGGAGTGCATCGGGTGCAGGCTGTGCGCCATCGCGTGCCCCTTCGGAGCCATCCATCCCGATGGCACGTCTATCGCCGGTGTCGCAGGCATGTGCGACCCGACGCCTTCGTATCCTAAGTCCCTGAGCAGCCTGCTTACGTGGGCTCCCGGCCAGTACACCTGCGCTGTCAAGTGCGACCTGTGCGCCTTCGATCCGGACGGCCCGCATTGTGTGGCGGCGTGCCCCACCAAGGCGCTGACCGTCATGGGCGGCGCGGCCGATCGCGAGCTCGACGAGGCCAAGCGCCTGCGCTCGATCGAAAACGGTCCCGTCGTCGACGTTACCGCTGTGGCCCAGGGCCTCTCCGAGAAAGCAGAAGGGAGCGTAAACAATGGATAGCATGACGCTGTTTATCGCATCGCTTGCCGTCTCGTGCATCGGTGCGCTCGCCTCGGTTCTGCTGATCAAGGCTGATAACGCCGCCAAGACCGCCGGCTGCCTTATCGGCGCCGTCGCCGCGGTGCTTTCGTTTGTGGCCGGTATCCAGGCCGTGCTGGGCGATGTCACGTCGGTCGACACCATCGTGTTTTTCCCGTTTGCCCATTTCCAGCTGCTGCTCAATCAGCTGTCCGGCCTGTTCGTGGCGCTCATCTCGGTGCTCGCGTTTGCCGGTTCGATCTACGGTCTCAACTACTTTGATGAGTACCCGGGCAAAAAGGGCCGCGCCGGCTTCTTCTTTAACACCTTTGTGGCGTCCATGATGCTCGTCATCACCGCCGACAACGTGTTTTGGTTCCTGGTTGCCTTTGAGCTCATGTCGCTGACCTCGTACTTCCTGGTCGTGATCGAGGAGAACGAGAACTCCATCCATGGCGGTTGGCTCTACTTTGTGATCGCGCACGTGGGCTTTGTGCTCATCATGGCGAGCTTCCTCACCATGACCAACTTCGCCGGTGGCTCGTTTGCCTTTGCGGATTTCCGCGCTACGCAGTTTAGCCCCGCGGTCGCATCCGTGTGCTTCGTGCTCGCCTTCTTTGGCTTTGGCGCCAAGGCCGGTATCATTCCGCTGCACGGCTGGCTGCCCAAGGCACATCCCGAGGCGCCGTCCAACGTGTCGGCCCTCATGTCCGGCGGCATGATCAAGATCGGTATCTTCGGTATTCTCAAGGTGGGCCTCGACCTGCTCTCCGCCTCGGGCGTTCAGGTCTGGTGGGGCCTTATGGTCATGGTCTTCGGTGCGGTCTCGTCGGTCCTCGGCGTGGCCTTCGCCCTGCAGGAGCATGACATCAAGCGCCTGCTGGCCTATCACTCCGTCGAGAACATCGGCATCATTCTGCTCGGCGTCGGCGCCTCCATGGCCGCCATGGCTCTCAACTCGGTCGGCATCGCCGTCCTGGCTCTGATGGCCGCCCTCTACCACACGTTTAACCACGCGATGTTTAAGGGCGAGCTGTTCTTGGGCGCCGGTGCACTGCTGTACTCCACGGGTACGCGCAATATGGAGAAGATGGGCGGCCTGTTCCGTCGTATGCCGGCAACGGCCATCTGCTTCCTCATTGGTGCGCTGGCCATCTCGGCCATCCCGCCCTTCAACGGCTTTGTGTCCGAGTGGTTTACCTACCAGTCGCTCTTTAACGCCGCCATGCAGGGCGACAAGGCCGTCATGATCGTGGCCGTGTTCGCTGCCGTCGCGCTTGCCATTACCGGCGCGCTGGCTGTCACGTGCTTCGTCAAGGCCTATGGCGTCTCCTTTGCCTCCGCGCCCCGCTCAGAGGCCGCGGCCAATGCCAAGGAGGTTCCCGCCCCCATGGTGTTTGCGCAGGGCCTGCTCGCGGCCATCTGCGTCGTGCTGGGCATTGGCGCTCCCGTGATCGCGCCCGTGCTGGTCGATGTTGCCGCGTCCGTGCTGCATCCGTACGGTGGCGTGTTTGCCGCCGAGGGCATGGAGCTCATGAACCAGTACTCCGGCGCTGCCACCTCCACGCCCGCGATCGCTATAGCGCTCGTGGTGCTCGTCGGCCTTGCCTGCGGTTATCGCAAGCTCAAGACCGTCGGCAAGGTGCAGAAGTCCCAGCCGTGGGCATGTGGCTATGCTCCCAACGAGCATATGCCCGTCGTGGCCACGACCTTTGCCTCTGAGGTGTCCTGGTTTATGCAGCCGCTCTACACGCTGCGCGACCGCTGCACGGCCGTCTGCTGGTCCATCGCGCACTTCTTCCAGAAGCTCACCGGTGTGGCCGAGGCTGTGGAGCCCGTACCCGACAAGGTCCTCGTCGATGCCCCGCATAAGGGTGTCGAGAAGCTCGCCGACCTCGCGACTAAGCTCGAGGGCGGCAACTACAGCATCTATATCTGCTACATCGTCGCGGCACTCGTGGTGTTCCTCGTGCTCGCCGTGCAAATGGGTTAAGGAGGGGAGAGCATGAACAACATCGTACTTGCCGTTCTGCAGGGCGTGGTCGTTATGGCCGTCGCGCCGTTCTTCTCCGGTCTCGGTCGCGTTATCCGCGCCAAGATGCACAACCGTCGCGGCCCCAGCATCATGCAGGACTACCGCGACCTGGCCAAGCTCTTTGCGCGCCCCGAGTCCCAGAGCGAGGACGCGAGCTTTGCGCTGCGCATTATGCCGCCGCTGTTCTTCGCCGTCGCCTTTATGCTCGCGATGGGTCTGCCGCTCTTTACGGCACAAAGCCCCATCCCGGTTTTTGGTGACGCCATCACCATCATGTACAGCCTGGCGCTCGCCCGCTTCTTCTTCGCCCTCTGCGGTGTGGATTCGTCCAACGCCTACGCCGGTATCGGCGGCGTCCGCGAGCTGCTCATGAGCGTGCTCATCGAGCCGTCCATGCTGCTGGCGCTGTTTGCCGCCGCCCTGGTGTGCGGTTCCACCGACATCGCCACCATGGGTCAGCACATCATGACGGGCGCCATCGACGCGCCGGTCGCCGTGATCCTCGCCGGCATCGCCTTTGCGATCGCCTGCTACATGGAGCTCGGCAAGCTGCCGTTTGATCAGGCCGAGGCCGAGCAGGAGCTCCAGGAAGGTCCGCTCGCCGAGCTTTCCGGCCCGTCGCTTGCGATGGCCAAGCTCGCCATGTCCATGAAGCAGGTCCTGGTCGTCGCCTGGTTCTGCGCGATCTTCGTCCCCTGGGGCGAGCCCACGGCCGTGGGTATCGCGGCCGTTCTGGGCGCGGTCATCTTCCTGGTGAAGTGCCTGATCGACTTTGTCGTATGCGGCGTGATCGAGAACTCCTGCTCGCGCTCGCGTTTTAAGGTGCTTGGCAATCAGACCTGGGCCGTCGTGGGCATCGCCGTTCTGGCGTTTGTCTTCGTGGTCGTCGGCGTGTAGGAGAAGGGAGAAACAATGTCATTTGCAGTCAGTCTGTCCCTTCTCGGCTTGGTCGCTATCGCGGCCCCGATGGTGGCCTCGGTGCTCGTCGCCCTGTTCCCCCGTCCGTACGCCAAGTGGTTCAGCGTTTTGGGTGCCGCCGTCTCGACGGTCTGCACCATCGCCCTCGCCGCGAATTTCGCTGGCGCCGGCATGCCCGACACGCAGGTCCCCCTGATCTCGTTTGGGCAGACCCTCGTCATGGGATTCACCTTCGATCGCATGAGCACGCTGCTCGCGCCCGCCTTTGTGGGTATCGGCCTGCTTGTCGTGATCTATTCGATTCCCTATATGAGCGAGAATAACCGTGAGCATCCCGACGCACCGCGTCGTCGCTTCTACGCGTACCTCGCGACCTTCATCGGCGCCATGGCCGGCCTCGTGTACAGCTCGACCCTTTTGGGCCAGCTCGTGTTCTTTGAGATCACGGGTGCCTGCTCTTGGGGCCTCATTAGCTACTACATGACGCCTACGGCCAAGAAGGCCGGCATGAAGGCCCTGATCATCACGCATATCGGTGCGCTCGGTCTGTATCTGGGCACTGCTATCGTGTTTGCCCACACCGGCACCTTCGCCATCACCGCGATTGCCGGCCTCGACGCCAAGCTCAAGGCCATCGTCCTTTTGCTCGTGCTGTTTGCGGCCTGGGCCAAGTCCGCACAGGTCCCCATGTACATGTGGTTGCCTTCGGCCATGGAGGCGCCGACGCCTGTTTCGGCCTACCTGCATGGTGCCTCGATGGTCAAGGTCGGCGTGTGCGTGTTCGCGCGTGCACTCGTCTCTGCCGGCGAGATTCCCGAGATCGTGGGCTGGGTCGCCATTGTCGACGCCATGGTCACCATGCTCTTTGGTTTCCTTATGTACCTGCCGCAAAAGGACATGAAGCGCCTGCTGGCCTTCTCCACGATCGCCCAGCTCTCCTATGTGTTCTTTGGTCTGGGCCTTTCGGTCTTTGGCAGCCAGCTGGCCTTTGATGGCGCCGTGTGCCACATCTTTAACCACGCTTTCGCCAAGACGCTGTTCTTCCTGATCGCCGGTTCGTTCTCCTTTACGCTCGGCACGCGTATGCTGCCCAAGCTTCGCGGCATCGTAAAGAAGTACCCGATCTCGGGCGTGGGCTTTGGTGTCGCGGCGCTCGCCATTGCCGGCGTGCCGCCCATGAACACGTTCTTCTCGAAGTTCCAGATCATCGCCGGTGGCTTCTCTGTGGGTGCCGGCAACGTCGCGATCCTGGTGCTCGTGTGCATCATGGTTGCCGAAACCGTCGCTACCTTCGCCTGGTTCCTCAAGTGGATGGGCTATTGCCTGCCCGGCGAGCCGAGCGACGAGGTTGCTGCGGGAGCACCGCTTCCCCGCGCGATGGCGTTTGTGTTCATCGTGCTCATCATCATGGTTATCGTCAGCGGCCCGCTTTCGGCCAGCTGGATCGGTTAGGAGGTAGAACGACATGGGTTATTCGATCGTCAACATCCTTGGCGGCCTTCTGATCGTTACGTCCACCATGGTGGTCGTCTCCAAGAACATCAAGCACGCCATCAGCTGGTATGCGGTGCAGTCGCTGGTGCTCGTGGGACTGCTCGCTACGCTCGGTGCCACTACCGGTGCGCAGGAGCTGCTTATGTGGGCTGGATCTGCCTTTATCACCAAGGTCGTCCTGGTCCCTTATATCCTCAACCGCGCATACAAGAAGATGGGCGAGCCGAGCGACGCATCGCTCAAGGCCGGCCTTAAGCCCGCGTGGGCCATTTGCATCATCGCCGTTGAGGTCGCGATCTGCTTTGCCGTCGTGACGCAGATCAGCCTGCCCACGGCCGAGGTCGCAACGCCTGCGCTCGCTATTAGCTTCGCTCACTTCTTTGTGGGCCTCACCTGCATCATCTCGCAGCGCAACATCATGAAGCAGATCTTTGGATACTGCCTCATGGAAAACGGCAGCCATGTGACGCTCGCGCTTTTGGCCCCCACCGCTCCCGAGATCATCGAGATCGGTATCGCCACCGACGCCATCTTTGCCGTCATCATCATGTCCATCGTCGTGCGTCGCATTTGGGACGACTCCCACTCGCTCGATGCGCGCGACCTGTCCGAGCTGAGGGGGTAGTCCATGGAAACGTTGATTCTCGCCCTGCTCGCGACTCCTTTGGTGTTCTCGCTGGTCATGGCGTTTTTGCCCAAGAACACGTCCTATAACGTGTTTGCCGGTCTCAACCTGGTCTCCGTCGCAGCCGTCCTGGTGCTGTCGATTGTGACGGCCGGTGACGTCCTTATGAGCGGCGACACCGCGAGCGCTCTTGGCCTGTGGTTCCACCTCGATTCGCTGGGCGCCATCTTTGTGCTGCTCATCGGCTTTATCGGTTTTCTTACGGGGCTGTTCTCGCTGCCCTATGTGAAGGCCGATATCGAGGAGGGCTCCATGCCCGCCGAGCGCGCCAAGCAGTATTTTGCGCTGTTTAGCCTGTTTGTGTTCACCATGTTGCTCGCGTGCCTGTCCAACAACATGATCCTCACGTGGGCCGCCGTGGAGGCAACCACGCTTTCCACCGTGTTCCTCGTGGGTATCTACAAGAACAAGACGGCCCTCGAGGCTTCTTGGAAGTATGCGATGGTCTGCACCGCCGGCGTGGCCTTTGGCCTGTTCGGTACGCTGCTGATCTACGCCAACGCCGCCGACGTGATTCCCAACGCCCACGAGGCCGCATTCCTGTCGTGCGTGCTGCCGTATGCCGACCAGTTCGACCCGACGCTCATGCGCCTCGCCTTTGCGTTTATCGTGATCGGCTTTGGCACCAAGGCCGGCCTGTTCCCCATGCACACTTGGCTGCCCGATGCCCACTCCCAGGCTCCGAGCCCTGTCTCGGCCCTGCTCTCGGGCGTGCTGCTTAAGTGCGCCATGCTTGTGATCATGCGCTTCTACGGCTTTACCATCCAGGCCGTGGGCGCCGAGTATCCTCAACTTTTGCTGCTGATCGTCGGCACGCTGTCCATTTTGGTGGCGGCGCTTTCGATGTTTCGCCAGGACGATCTCAAGCGCCGCTTTGCGTACTCGTCTGTGGAGAACGTGGGCGTTATCGCCCTGTGCTTGGGTATCGGTGGCCCGCTGGGTATCGCCGCGGCCCTGCTGCACTGCGTGTTCCACGGTTTTACCAAGACGCTTGCCTTCTGCGTGTCCGGCAACATCCAGCACGCCTTTGGTACGCGTAGCCTGGCCATGATTCAGGGTGTCGTCGAGGTTGCCCCCGCAACCGCCGCGCTCGCCGTCCTGGCGCTGCTCGGTCTTGGCGCCTTCCCGCCCTTTGGCATGTTTATCTCCGAGTTCCTGACTTTTGTCGCCGGTGTTACCGCCGGTCCCATGTGGCTGGTCGTCGTGGTCGCCCTCGGTCTTACCGTGGCCATCTCCGCGCTCACCCGCATCGCACTCAAGTCGGTATTCGGCCATGCGCCCCAGGGCATGGGCAAGCATGAGGCTCCGGCGCTCATGCTTATTCCCGAAATCATCCTGGCTGTCATGATCTTGTGGTTTGGCATCGCCACCCCGCTGCCCCTCGTGCACGGTGTGGAGACCGCGACCGGCATCGTACTCGAGCAGAGCACCGAGGAACTTCACGCGACGCCGATGTACCGCGCTGTGTTCGGTACCGAGACCGCTCAGAGCGAGGTGGAGTAACGAATGATTGAAACTGAGAACAAGGTGTATGCCCGTCGCTGCGAGAGCCATGTCGAGGCCCTGCGCCGCGCCGTTCCGGGCTGCATCGAGAAGGTCGAGTGGCAGTGCGAGGACCAGCTGACGATTACCGTCAAGCAGGACAAGCTGCCCGAGGCCGTCCACTACCTGTACTACGAGCGCTACGGCTGGATTCCCGTGATCATCGGCAACGATGAGCGCAGCCTGTGCGGCCGTTACGCCGTGTACTACGTCATCTCCATGGAGGGGGAGGACCCCGGCTGGGTGACCGTGCGCACCGAGGTCGATCCCGCCAAGATGACGTTCCCGTCTGTGACGCCGTTCGTCCCCGCCTGCGTGTGGGGCGAGCGCGAGCTGCGCGACATGTTTGGCCTGATCCCCGAGGGTCTGCCCGATCGTCGTCGCCTGGTGCTGCCCGACGATTGGCCTAGCGGCCTGTATCCGCTGCGCAAGGACTCCATGGACTACCGTTTCCGTCCCGCTCCCGCGAGCGACATGGAAAACTACGAGTTCTTGGCCGATACCAAGGGCAAGGAGACCACGCTCGTCCCCATGGGCCCGTTGCACATTACCTCCGACGAGCCCGGCCACTTCCGCCTGTTTGTCGAGGGCGAGACGATCGTCGACGCCGACTACCGCCTGTTCTACGTGCACCGCGGCATGGAGAAGGTCGCCGAGACGCGCCTGAACTATGATGCCGTGACGTTCCTCGCCGACCGCATCTGCGGCATCTGCGGCTGCGCCCACTCGGTGGCCTATGCCGAGGCCGTCGAGCGCGCTCAGGGCATCCATGTCCCGCCGCGCGCCCAGTACATTCGCGCCATCATGCTCGAGGTCGAGCGTCTGCACTCGCATCTGCTCAACATTGGTCTGGCGTCGCACTACACGGGCTTCGACTCCGGCTTCCAGCAGTTCTTCCGCGTCCGCGAGAAGTCCATGGACCTGGCCGAGAAGCTCTCCGGTCACCGCAAGACCTACGGCCTCAACGTGATCGGCGGCGTGCGTCGCGACATTTTGGCCGAGCAGAAGCTCTCCACGCTCACGACCATCCACCAGCTGCGCTCCGAGGTTCAGGAGCTCGTCGACGTCTTGCTCTCCACGCCCAACTTTATCGAGCGTACGAGTGGCATCGGCATCTTGGACCGCAAGATCGCACGCGACTTCTCGCCGGTCGGCCCGCTCATGCGTGGCTCGGGCTATGCCCGCGACGTGCGCTTTGACCATCCCTTCGACGGCTACGCCGATCCGGATGTCCAAAAGATGCACGCCGCTACGGCCGACACCTGCGATGCCTTCGGCCGTACCGCCGTTCGCATCCAGGAGGTCTACGATTCGATCGACATGATCGAGACCATGCTCGAGAACTGCCCGTCGGGCCCCATCCTTACCACGGATTGGGAGTACACCCCGCACAAGTACGCCATCGGCGCCACCGAGGCTCCGCGCGGCGAGGACGTGCACTGGGCCATGCTCGGCAACAACCAGAAGTGCTACCGCTGGCGCGCCAAGGCGGCCACGTACAGCAACTGGCCGGTCCTGCGCTACATGTTCCGCGGCAACACCGTGGGCGACGCGGCGCTGATCGTCGGCTCGCTCGACCCGTGCTACTCCTGCACCGACCGCGTGACGGTGACCGATGTCGCCGCCAAGCGCGACCACGTGCTCGACAAGGAGCAGTTCGAGAACGTCTGGCGCGACAAGTCGCCGCTTGCGGGCGAGGGCACCATGGCCGCTCCGCTCGATGAGGAGGCGCTCTAATATGCTGAAGCTTTGGAAGGTCAACGCCAAGGCCGGCGACGCGACGGTTAAGTACCCGTTTGCGCCGTTTCCCACCAACAAGGACATGCGCGGCAAGCCCGAGCACAATGCCGAGCTCTGCATCGCCTGCGGTGCCTGCGGCGTGGCGTGCCCGGCCGATGCCATTCGCATGGACACCGACCTTGCGGCCGATACCATCACCTGGTCGATCGACTACGGCCGCTGCATCTTCTGCGGCCGCTGTGAGGAGGCCTGCCCCATGGAGGCCATCAAGCTCACCGAGGAGTTTGAGCTGGCCGTCATGAGCAAGGACGACCTCACCAGCAAGAGCGTCTATACGCTCGAGCACTGCTCGCGCTGCGGCAAGCCGTTTGCCCCGCACAAGGAGATCGACTACGCCAAGCGCCTGCTGCAAAAGGCCGGCGGCATGGAGACCGAGCAGGCCGCCCGTACCGTCGGCATGTGCCAGGAGTGCAAGCGCGAGCTCGACGCCCTGCGCGCCGCTTCGGCCGTAAAGACCGGCAACGCTGCCGGCATGGCTGCTAACGAGACGCTTGCGTCCGGCGAGCCCCAAGGCCCCGGCATGGAGTATCTGGGCGGCCACGGCGTGAACCCGGAGTATATCGACCGCGAGCTCAACCCCGATGCGCCCGAGATTCCCGCTGGTCCGGCGCCGGTCGAGGGCATCATCATGGATTTTGATACGAAGGAGGAGTAACCATGGCCGAACCCACGCTTTTGCCCGAGCGGCTTCAGTACCGCCCGACCAAGATCGAGCTCGACGAGAGCATCGAGAAGGCCAAGGCGACCCTTCTTAAGAAGATCAAGCGCTCGGTGTACGTCTACCGCGTCGACTGCGGCGGCTGCAACGGCTGCGAGATCGAGATCTTCGGTTCCATCACGCCCGTCTTCGACGTCGAGCGCTTTGGCATCAAGGTCGTGCCCTCGCCCCGTCACGCCGACGTACTGCTATACACCGGTGCCGTGACGCGTGCCATGCGCATGCCGGCCCTGCGCGCCTTTGAGGCCGCACCCGATCCCAAGATCGTGGTGTCCTATGGCGCGTGCGGCTGCACCGGCGGCATCTTCTACGACAACTACTGCGTCTGGGGCGGCACGGACAAGATTCTGCCGGTCGATGTCTACATCCCCGGCTGCCCGCCCAGCCCCGCGCAGACCATCTACGGCTTTGCCATGGCGCTCGGTCTGCTGGACCAAAAGCTCCATGCCGAGACCACGGTGGAGGCCGCCGGCGAGCAGGCCGATATCCTGCACCCCGGCGTGCCGTACAAGCTGCGCGTTGCCATCGAGCGCGAAGCTCGCGCCATGAGCGGCTACCGTTACGGCCGCGACCTGGCCAATGAGTTTATGGACACGCTCGAGGGTGCGCCCAAGGGCGATATCCGCGGTGCCATGGCGCTGCTCATCGATAAGCAGGACGATCCGCGCCGCGTCGAAGTGTACTCGGCGCTGCAGGATCTGGTGCTGGCCGGAGGTCGCTAGATGGAGCTCACGGACCGCTCTGGTTACTTTGCGGGTCCCGGTATGCTCGGCGGCTCTTTTGGCGACGCCTCGCGCGCAAGCGACGAGGCCGCCGAGGGCGTCGCCGACCCCTGCCTGGGTCATGCGCCCGACCAGGTGGTCTTTTACGAGCTCACGCGTAAGTTTGTGGAGACCGAGGAAGACGTTCCCCAGGAGGCCTGCGACGTGCTGTACTACACGCTCGCCGTGGGCCACCACACCGGCGTGCTCGACTGCTTTGAGCCGCGCCTGTCGGTGCCGGTGAACGTGTTCTATTCGCTCGTCGACGCGCTGCCGGAGGGGGAGGCCAAGACCAAGTTTGAGGCCATTCGCTCCTTTGGTGAGTGCCAGCTCGATAAGGCGGCGGTGCCGTCGCTGCTCGAGGCCTGTGATGCGCTGCTCGACGAGCGCGGTTTTCGCGGTTCTGCCAAGGCCGGCATCTCGGTGTTCGATGACGACTTTGGCCTGCATGCCCAACAGGTCGCGTTTCTGATGAAGTTCCGCGATCTGGTTGAGCGCGTGCGCGATGTGTCGGGCGTGTATCTGACGGGAAGGTTGCAGTAATGGGTCGCGTTGTGGATGGTCGTGTGAACGGCGCCCCGTTTGCGGGTATCGTGCTCACGGCGGGAAGCGTGCTGCGCGCCGACGATGCCGCCGGCCCCGTGCTCTCCAAAAAGATGGAGGACACGCCTATCGCCGGTTGGTACACCATCGACGGCGGTCAGACGCCCGAGGATGACATCATCGAGGTCAAGCGCGAGCGTCCGCCGCGTTTGGTTTTGGTCGATGCCGCCGACATGGCGCTGCCCGTCGGCGCCATCCGCTTGCTCGACAAACACGATGTGGCCCGCAAGTCGATGTTCACCACGCATTCGCTTCCCTTGTCGATTCTGATCGAAGAGATTGAGCAATCGTGTGATGATATCGTCTTCGTCGGGATTCAGCCGGGCGACACGGAGTTCTACAACCCCATGTCCCCGGAAGTCTTTGAGGCCGTCGACGCCGTGTACGACGCCGTGGCCGCCAACGACTTTTCCCACTTTGTCCGCTTGGGGCAGGAGCTGTAGCAGCGCTTGCCTCTGCTGAATAGGAAAGAAGTGATTGACATGGCAGATTCCAAGGTGGAGTACCCCTCTCCCGATTGCCTGGCGCCCGCCGCGATCGAGGCCAAGACCGAGGCCGCCGGCGTGACCAAGGCTAACCTGCCGGTCGCTAAGGCCTTTCTGTTGGCAATGTTCGCCGGCGCGTTTATCGCCTTCGGCGGCCTGTTCTTTACCGTGTTCTTGAGCGACAGCACGCTGGGCTGGGGCGCTCAGCGCGTCGTGGGCGGTCTGTGCTTTTGCCTGGGCCTGGTGCTCGTGCTGGTGTGCGGCGCCGAGCTGTTTACCGGCAATTCGCTTATGGTCTGCGCACTCAAGAGCAAAAAGATCACCCTGGTTCAGATGCTTAAGGCCTGGGTCGTCGTGTGGGTCGGCAATTTTGTCGGTGCCCTGTTCATCGTCTTTTTGGTGTACATGGCCGGCATCTATAAGCTCAACGGCGAGGCGGTCGCCAACTCCATGGTGAGCGTCGCCGCCGGCAAGGTGACGATCGACTGGGTGACGATCTTCTTCCGCGGCATCCTGTGCAACATCTTTGTGTGCCTGGCCGTGTGGATCGGTACCGCCGGTAAGACCGTGGTCGATAAGGTTGTGGGCATTCTGCTGCCCATCGCCGCCTTTGTGGCCTGCGGTTTTGAGCACTGCGTCGCCAACATGTACTTTTTGCCTATGGGTGCCGTGATGCACGCGTGCGGCTATGGTGCCGACGTCGCCGGCGCCGATGCGCTCAACGCTGCGGGCATTGCGTTTAACTTGTCCGCCGCCACGCTGGGCAACATCGTGGGCGGCGCGGTTCTGATCGCGCTCGGCTACTGGTTTGTCTACGCCAAGAAGTCCGAGGCGTAATAAGCTGGAATGACGTACGGGCCTCCCGAGGGGCGTTTGCCTTTTGGGAGGCTCTTCGTGTCTTGCTGCGGTAGATGCAGCGGGCTTTGCGTCGCGGCAGCTGGTGGCAGGGCTGTGGTGCGGCGGGGCATGAACCCCTGAGCTGGAAGGAATAATCGAGATGGCATCGAGAGCTATGCATGACGGTCGCTCCGTGGTGACGACATGTGGGGGATGCTATGCCGATTGCGCCTTTGCGGCACGCGTTGAGGACGGTCGCGTGGTGGCCGAGTTGCCGGTGCCGGGACATCCGTGCGCGGCGCGTGCCCTGTGCGCCCGCGGGCGCCATCGCCTGGCAATGCCGTTTGACGAGCGCGACCGGATTTTGCACCCCATGCGACGCCGCCGGGATGGCTCGGGGTTTGATGCGATTACCTGGGACGAGGCGTTTGCTCAGATTGCCGAGCGTCTTTTGGGAATTGTTGACGAGCGCGGGCCCCGTGCGCTGGGCATGACACTTGGTGTGCCCTCGTTCGACCGCTACTGGGCCTATCGCTTTATGCATGCGTTGGGCTCGCCCAACGTGTACGGTGCCGATGGCGCCTGCGAGGTAAGCAGACTTACCGGTTGGGAGCACAGCCTGGGCTATAGCCCCGCCTCCGACCTTGCGCATACCGACTGCATCATGTACCTGGGGCGTTCCATTGTCGATTCGTCGATGATGGGGGCCGTTGACGCGCTCAACGATGCGCGCCGGCGCGGGGCGAAGATCATCGTGGTTGACCCCCGGCGCAGCGGCTCGGCCGCGCTTGCCGACCGCTGGCTGCGCGTACGTCCTGGATGCGATCTGGCGTTGCTGCTGGGTATCGCACATGTGCTGGTATCCGAGGACCTGTACGATCACGAGTTCGTGGACCGCTACGCCACAGGCTTTGACGAGCTGGCGCAGGCGGCCAGTGCTTGGACGCCCGAGTGGGCCGAGTCGATGTGCGACGTGCCGGCCGCAGAGATTGTCGCCACGGCGCGCGAGCTAGCTGCCGCCGCGCCTGCCGCTGTGGTGGATGCAGGCTTTCATGGTGGCATCGGCATCGCGTATGCCAATAGCACCCAGACCGCGCGCGCTATCTGCTTGGTCGATGTGCTGCTGGGCTGCATCGGGCATGAGGGCGGTGCCCTCAACCCGCCCACGCCGCTTGTGTTGGGCGATTTGGACCCTACGCGTTTCGCGACGCCGTCGATGCCGCGTGAGCCCAAGTTGGGGTCCGAACGCTATCCACTGGTCGATCCGATGCGCGGCCTGTGCACGACCATCGGTCAGTCGATTCTTGCCGGCGATTTGCGTGGGCTCATCGTCTATGCCAGTAACCCTGGTGCGGGCTATGGCAATGCACAGGCTTGGTTGGGTATTTTGCAGCAGCTCGACTTGCTCGTGACGATTGACATTCGCTGGTCCGAGACGGCGCGCGCTTCCGACTTCGTGCTGCCCGACGTGACGTATCTGGAGGCCGACCGCGGTGTAGGCACGGTCGTGGGCGCTAACGATGCGCGCGTGTTCTACCGCAACGCTGTGCTGCCCGTGCAGCATGACGACACACGTCCCGGTCGGGAGATTTTTGCCGGTCTGGCGCGGGCGTGTGGCGTGGGCGAGTACTTCCAGTTTACGTCTGACGATCTGGCGGCTGCCCAGGTGGAGCCTTTTGGGATTGATCTGGACGAGCTCAAGGAGCGCGGCTGGGCCGACACGGGTGTTGCGTTGCCGTCGCGTACGGGCGAGCCGGCGATTCCCTTGGATGGCGGCAAAATTACGCTGGCAAGTGACGTATGGGGGCGTGCCGGCCTGGGTCGTGTACCCGACTGGATCGCTCCCATGGTGGAGCCTGGCCCGGGGATGTTTCGCCTCATTAGCGGCAACCGTCCCTTTGAGTCGCACACCTCGCGAAGGCTTGCAGCCCAAGGTGCCGCCGAGGCTGGGTCGGACCTGGATGCCGTGCAGATGAATGCCGATGCTGCTGCGCATATGGGCATCGCCGACGGCGAGATCGTCGAACTCGTGAGCGATATGGGCCGCGACCGCGTGCGTGTGGAGACGACGCCGTATCTGCATCCGGCGTGCATCTTTACGTCGGCTGCTCCCGGTGGGCGCGCATTGGGTGCTGAGAGTGGTGGCCGGCAGGCCCTGGGCGTCGGGCCGCTCGACCACACACCGCTGCGCTGGGACCCGTTGACGGGTGCCGCGCTTACTCAGGAAAACGCCGTTCGCGTGGAAAAGATTGTCGCGCGCGGGGATAATGACGAGTAATTGACTCAGCTGATGTATTCGACTGATCCACGTTTCTTTTGAAAGGCTGCACATGAGCGATAGCCAGAACATGTCCGATGAGGTGCGCGACCGCCTGCGCGCCATTCCTTCCGTCAACGAGCTGCTTGCCGAGTGGCCGGTGGTGAAGGCGGCGGGGGAGACCTGCGACGCGGTGGTCCATGCTGCCGTCACGGCCGAGCTCGACGAGGAGCGCGCCGCCATTCGCGCCGGTGCCGCCCCGCGTTCCAGGCGCGAGCTGGCCTCGGCCATCGAGTGGCGTGCGCATCGCTCCGCGCTGCCGAGCCTGCGTCCCGCCGTCAACGCCACGGGTGTGGTCATCCATACCAACCTGGGCCGTGCTCCGCTCGCGGAGTCGGCCGCCAAGGCCGTGGCCGAGGTCGCGCGCGGCTACAGCACGCTCGAGTACAGCGTGGACACCTGCTCGCGCGGGTCGCGCAAGGAACATGCCGCGCAGCTCATCCGCTCGCTTACCGGTGCCGAGGACGCGCTCGTGGTCAACAACAACGCCGCCGCGGTGCTGCTAGTGCTGGCGACTCATGCCGCGGGCAAAGAGGTTATCGTCAGCCGCGGCGAGCTTGTCGAGATCGGCGGCAGTTTCCGTATCCCCGATGTTATGGAGGCCTCGGGTGCCAAGCTCGTTGAGGTCGGGGCCACCAACCGCACGCATTTGAGCGACTATGAGCGCGCCATCACGCCCGAAACGGCAATGATCCTCAAGGTTCATCCTTCCAACTATCGCATCGAGGGTTTTCACGAGGAAGTGAGCTCAAGGGAGCTCGCCGCCCTGGCCCACAAGCATGGTCTGCTGTTCTACGAGGACCAGGGGTCGGGCGCGCTGTTGCCCGACGACATCTTGGTGCGCGGCGGCGAAGAAACCACGCCGGCTTCGGTCGCGGCGGGGCTCGATATCGTGTCGTGCTCGGGCGATAAGCTGCTCGGTGCCGCACAAGCGGGCATTATCATGGGTCGCCGCGATCTGGTCCAGGCCTGCGGGTCGCATCCGCTTATGCGCGCTCTACGTCCGGGTAAGCTCGCACTGGCGGCGCTCGAGGCTACACTGCGCATCTACATGGACGGGGCGGATGTGGCCCATCGCGAGGTACCGGTGCTCAACATGCTTACGCTTCCGCAGGCTCATCTGGAGCGTCGCGCACGCAAGCTGCGCGAGCTGATGGTGACGGGCCTCGATAAAGCTGGCTGCCCGTGTGCCGTTGAGTTGGAGATTGTCGAAGAATCGTCGACCCCCGGTGGCGGCTCGCTGCCTACCGTGGAGCTGCCCACGATGTGCGTTGCCGTGCGTCTTGTTGACGAGCGCCTGACGGTCGACGCGCTCAAGCGCTCGCTTGTCCAGGACTTCGACACGCCGGTCGTCACGCGCACCTCGCATGACCGCATTCTGTTTGATGTGCGCACGCTCGTTGGCGACCACGATATCGAGACGGCGGCATCGACGCTCGTCGCGTGCGTTGAGAAGGCGATTGCTCGATGAGTGAGGTTCAGACGCTGGCGGAGTGCCCCGTTATCGTTGGCACGGCGGGCCACGTCGACCACGGTAAGTCCGCACTGATCGAGGCGCTGACCGGCAAGAATCCCGACCGTCTGGAGGTTGAGCGCCGTCGCGGTATGACCGTGGAGCTGGGCTTTGGCGAGCTGGCGCTGCCGAGCGGCAAGATCGTCGGCCTGGTCGACGTGCCGGGCCATGCGCACTACCTGCGTGCCATGGTGCAGGGCGCCACGGGTATCGACGTGGCCGTGCTGGTGGTTTCGGCCGTCGAGGGCGTTATGCCGCAGACCCGCGAGCACGTGCATGTG
>URGG01000040.1 GCA_900547345.1 uncultured Collinsella sp.
GTGTGGCGCGAGGGAGGTGCGCCCGGCAAGGGAACCGGGCGCACGGGAGGGAAAGCGAGGCTACTCGCCGAGCTTGGGGTGCAGCAGCGACGGCGCAGCGCCGAGCAGCATCTTGGTGTAGGGGTCCTGGGGGTGCTGGAAGACCTGCTTGGCCTCGCCCTGCTCGACGATCCTGCCGCCATTCATAACGATGATGTCGTCAGAGATATAGCGGACCGTCTGGATGTCATGGCTGATGAACACCATGGCCAGGCCGAGCTCCTTCTTAAGGTCGGTCAGCAGGTTCAGAATCTGCGCGCGGACCGAAACGTCCAGAGCCGAGGTGGGCTCGTCGGCGATGATGGCATCGGGGTTCAGCGACAGGGCACGGGCAATTGCGACGCGCTGACGCTGGCCGCCCGAAAGCTGACCGGGAAGAACCTCGGCGGCGGAGCTGGGCAGACCGGTGAGCTCCAGGAGCTCCTTGACGCGCTTCTCCTGCTCGGCCTCGGTACCCAGGTTGTGGACGCGCATGGGGTCGAGCAGCTGCTCGCGAACGACCATGCGGGGATTGAGCGCCGTGGCCGGGTTCTGGAACACGACTGAGATGACGCGACCCATGTGGCGACGGTCCTCGGCGGTACGTTTGGTAACGTCCTTGCCCTTAAAGTAGACCTTGCCGCTCGTGGGGGCCTGCAGGCCGCACATGACGTTGGCGGTGGTGGACTTACCGCAACCGGACTCGCCGACGATGCCGATCGTCTGACCGGGCATGAGCTTAATCGTTACACCCTGGACGGCGTGAACCAGGTTGGGGTGCAGAATCGAGCCGGTACGGGTCCTAAAGGTGACGTGGACGTCATCAAGGAAGATGATCGGCTCGACGCCGTTGACTGCGGTCTCGCTCATCTACATCACCTCCGCGTGAGGGGTCAAACCATTTGCCTTGAGCACCTCGTCGGGGAGCTCGGAATAGAAGTGCTCGGTACCGGGCACGCGCTTGAAGACCGGACGGGTGTCCAGGCCAATACGCGGATGGCTCGAGCGGGGCGCGAAGCGATCGCCCTTGGGGAAATCGCGCGGGCTCGGAACGGCGCCGGGCACCTGGTGCAGGCGACCCGAACCGCTCTCGATGGACAGAACGGAACCCAGAAGACCGCGGGTGTACTCGTGGATCGGGTTGGTGAGCAGCTCCTTGGTGGGTGCCTGCTCGATAACCTGGCCAGCGTACATAACCGTGATGTTATGGGCAACCTCGGCGACCAGAGCCAGGTCATGCGAAACGAAGATCATGGCAAAGCCGAGCTTGGCCTGAAGATCGTTGAGCAGCTTGATGACCTGCTTCTGGACGGTAACGTCCAGAGCGGTCGTGGGCTCGTCGCAGATGACCAGCTTGGGGTCGCGGGTAAGGGCCATAGCGATCAGGACACGCTGACGCTGGCCGCCGGAAAGCTCGTGCGGATAGCTCTCGAGCGTGCGCTTGGGATCGAGGCCGACGAGCTCCAGGAGCTCCTCGGCGCTGCGGGTTCCGCCGCGCTTGGTGAGCTGCTTCATCTGGGCAGAGATGAGCATGGAGGGATTAAGCGAGGACAGGGCGTCCTGATAGACCATAGCGATATCGGTACCGCGCAGGCCGAACCACTCCTTCTTGCTCATCTTGAGCAGGTCACGGCCCTCCCAAAGAACCTCGCCGGAAAGATGCTCGTCATCGTCAGTCAGGCCCATGATGGCCAGCGTGGTGATGGACTTACCGCAACCGGACTCGCCCACCAGGCCCATGGTCTGACCAGGACGAACGTCAAAGTTGACATGGTCGACGACGTTGATATCACCGTGATGCTCAAACTGGATGCAGAAGTCACGGACCGAGAGAATCGGCTCAACGGACTCGTCGGGCACGTGGCGATCGTCACGCTTGAGCTCGACATCGCGCAGGGCGCCAAGGCGAGCGGAGAGGGACTGGGCCTGCTCCTTGTAGGCGCGAACGGGGTCGGAGACCAGCAGGTCGGCCTCGCGACGCTTGGAGGAATCGGTAGGATCCAGGGCAGCGGAGGGAGCAGCGGCCATGGCGTCGGTAATGCCCTCGGAGAGGATGTTGAGCGCCAGGCAGGTGATCATGATGGCCAGGCCCGGGAACAGCGCCTGCCACCAACGGCCGGCGAGCACGCCGCCGCGGGCGTCGGCGAGGATGTTGCCCCAGGTAGCGGTGGGCTCCTGGATACCAGCGCCGATGAAGGTCAGCGAGGCCTCGAAGATGATGGCGTCGGCGACCAGGGTAACGGTGAAGACCATGATCGGGGCGATGCAGTTACGCAGAACATGCTTGATCAAAATCCACGGAGCCTTGGCGCCGGAAACGATGACCGCGCGGACATAGTCCTCGCCGTACTCGGACACGATGTTGGCGCGTACGATACGGGCAATCTGCGGAGTGTACATAAAGCCGATGGCGAAGATGATCGACGGCACGGAGTTGCCCAGGATGGAGACGAAGACGGCCGCGAGGGCGATGCCCGGGATGGACATGATGATGTCCAGGATACGCATGATCGTCTCGGAGACGGCCTTGCGCGAAACCGCTGCAAGGGCGCCCACGACCGAGCCGCAGACCAGAGCCATGGCAGTGGCGCCAAAGCCGATAATCAGCGAGTAACGACCACCGTAGAGCATACGCGACAGAATGTCGCGACCCTTATCGTCGGTACCGAAGATAAATCCGTTGCCGGGAGCCTGGCGAGCCTTAAAGATCTCGACCGGGCTATAGGGGGCAAGAAGGGGCGCCAGGATCGCAGTCAGGGCGACCAGCACCAGCACGACGGCGGCAATCTTAGAAGACAGCGTCATCTTCTTCCAGCCACCGAGCTTGAGCCCCTTGGAGGCAGCCTTCTCGAGCTGCTCGGTTTGCTTCTCTCGAATCTTTACCATAATCTACACCGTCCTGATGCGCGGGTTGATGAGCAGGTAGAGCATGTCAACCACGATGTTGATGATGATGAAGGCAAGAGCAACGACGATAACGACGCCCTGAACCAGGTTCGCCTCGTTGCCCTGAACGCCCTGCAGAATCGCGGTGCCCATGCCGGGGAGGTTGAAGATAACCTCGATGACGACAGCGCCGCCCATGAGGTAACCAATCTTAAGACCGAGGGTGGTGACCGGGGTGATCAGCGCATTGCGAAGAACGTTGATGCCGACGACGACCTTCTCGGGAACGCCGGCGCCGCGAGCCATACGGACATAATCCTTGTCGAGCTCCTCGACCATGGCGGTACGCACGATACGAGTCATCTGGCCCGTCAGCGGAAATGCCAAGGCGATGGCGGGCATGATCATACGTCCCAGATAGCCAACCGGATTCGTGGTGAAGTGAGGCAGAGCACCCGATGCCGGGAGCACCTTAAGGTAGGAAGAGAACAGCAGGATCAACAGAACGGCAAGCCAGAACGACGGGGTTGCCAAGCCGGCGATGGAAAAGACGCGGATCACTTGGTCCGGCCATTTGTCGCGATACAGTGCCGCGATGACGCCGAGCAAAAACGAAACGACCGCACCGATGGCAAGACCGATGAAGGTCAGCTGCATCGTGACGGGCAGGGCCGTGGAGATGCGCTTGGCAACGGAGTTGCGAGCAGCACCATAGGTGCCCATGTCGCCATGGATCAAATCGCCCATATAGCGCACGTAGCGCACGGGCCAGGGGTCGTCCAGACCATACTTCTCATGGTACTCGGCAACCGCCTCGGGCGAGGCACCGTCACCCAACGCCGTGTAGGCGGGGTCGGTCTTGGAGAACGACATAAGGAAGAACACCAGGACGGTGACGCCCAATGCCATGATCGGCAGCGCCACAAGACGCCTTCCAATCAAACGTAGCAAGTTGTTCACGTTCTCTCCCCTTTCTTTTGTCGGTAGGACCAACTGGTATATGAGTACGGATACTCATTACAAGACCCGAGCGACATCGTTGCCGCCCGGGTCTTTGTTTCAACTATGAGGATACGGTCCCAACGACCGACATCCTGCATACAGACTCAAGCGAGTCTTACGCCTTGACGGTCGCGACGCCCCTGAAGGACATGCTCGTCGTGCCGATGCCCTTGAAGCCATCGAGGGCCTCGCCGTTGGGCGCGGTGGACGGATCGTCCCAGGAAGCGGAGACGGTCTTGACGTGGACAACGGGGTACAGAACGGCGTTGTCAGCGATGATATCGAAGCACTCGTTCCACTTCTTCTGCTGCTCGTCGCCCTCGGCGGCAAGAGCCTCGTCCATGAGACCGTGGAGCTTCTCCCACTCAGCGGACTCCTTCCACGGGCAACGGGTCTGCATCCAGACGTTGTCGCCGTACCACCAGTTGAGCAGCAGGTCGGGGTCGGCGCCGAAGCAGGAAGGATCGCCAGGGGCAAGGAGGATATCGTAGGCCTCGCCGCCGTCGATGGCAGCGTAGGTGGCCGGCGAGGTATCGGTCTGGATGGTCACATCGAAGCCGAGAGCGTCGAGGTCGTTCTTGACCTGGGCGGCCATGCCCTTGATCTGCTCGTTGTCGGTGGTGCGCAGGGTGATGGCGCCCGGGGTGATGCCAGACTCCTCGATGAGCTTCTTGGCCTTCTTGGCGTCAGTCTTGTACACCGTGGAAGCCTCATGATAGTTGGTGAAGCTCTTGGGCAGGTAGCAGCTGGCAGCGGTGGCAAGGCCGGCGAAGGTGTTGGTGATCATCTTCTCGGTGTCGAGCGCGTACATGACGGCCTGACGGACCTTGACGTTGTTCCAAGGCTCCTTGGCGACGTTGAACATGATGAAGCGGGTGCCGAAACCCTGAACGTTATCGATCTTGCAGCCAGCGCTCTCGAGCTGGTCGACGGCGTCAGCGGTGACGAGCTCCATAACGAGCGTGGAGCCCTCCTGCTGAGCGGTAACGCGAGCGGTGGGGTCGGTCAGGATGCTGTACTGAATCTTCTTATCCTCGGCAGCATACTCACCGTTGTACTCGGGGTTGGGAACCAGGGTGATCTCGGTATCGGAGATAGAGTCGTACATCCAGGGGCCGGAGCCGATCGGCTGCTTGGCGCGATCCTCCTCGGTCTGGGTAGCCGGGGTAACGCGGACGATGGCCAGACGATCCTTGAGCAGGGAGAAGTTGGGGACCTTGGTCTTGACCGTCACGGTGCTGGCGTCCTTGGCCTCGATGGACTCGAAGGGCTGGAAGAACGGAGCATAGGTAGCGGAAGCGGCGCAAGCGGTGTAGGAGGCAACGACATCGTCAGCGGTGACCTCGGTGCCATCGGAGAACTTGGCGCCCTTGCGGATGGTGACCTCGAAAGTGGTGTCGTCCACGGACTTGGGATCGTCGGTGGCGAGCTCGTTGAAGGTGCTGTAGTCGTGGTAATCGATGCCGTAGAGACCCTCGACGACGTGCCAGTTAGCACCCAGGCCCACAGCGGAGCCGGTGCTGGCGGGATCGAAGCTGGACGGAGCGTAAGCGGAACCAGCGGTGATCACGCCGCCGCCACGGTTGGCGGAATCGGTGGAACCGGAAGCGGAACCCTCGTCGCTAGAGCTGCCACCGCAGCCGGTGAGACCAAGCCCTGCGACAGCAGCGACGCTGCCGGTGAGGCCGAGGAACGAACGCCTGGACATACCCTTGTTGATGATGGCCATGTCTTCTCCTATCAATAGAGAATCTTACTCGGGAGCACCTAGACTTGCCCCCGCGCAACTTGCGGACGATATATACCTTACCTACCGACGAACCCAACTGAGGTGCCGCGCTCGGCGACCGATACATACATACGCTTGAACGGTATTTACTACCGTTCACCGAATTCGTTGACAAACGATTCGCCAGACAGTATGTATCGGCGAGGTGAGATATCAGTCTTCGTCAACCCGCAGGATAGCAGGGTTTTCGCTTGGGTTAGTCAAACGTTTTAGCGTTAATAAAACCCGAAACCAGCAGGCAATCATGGCGAAATAAATGGTTGAAAATCGCGCAATCATGTATATCAGTTGTTTAGGCTCGTGTTTAGCTATCGGAATGGCCAGCTGCCGCCTCGGCGCGCTCGGCATTCCATGCAACGAGCGCCTCGTGGACCGCCTTGGCAACATCGGCAGGTATGCCGCGAACTTCCGCGATCTCTTGCTCGCTCGCCGCGCGCAAACGCTTCATCGAGCCAAAATGGCGCATAAGGGCACGTTTTCTGGTAGGTCCCACGCCTGGAACGTCATCGAGTACCGAAACCGTCATGGCTTTATCGCGCAACTCACGATGGAACGTGATGGCAAATCGGTGGGACTCATCGCGTACCTGTTTAATTAGATAGAGCGACGCGGACCCGGTCGGCAGCACGACGGGAGTCTCGTCCCAAGGCACAAAAACTTCCTCATCGGCCTTCGCCAAACCACAAACCGGTATATCGAGCCCAAGAGCTTCAAGTTGCTTGATCGCAGCGGTCAATTGCGGCTTACCGCCATCGACAACGAGCAAATCGGGGCGCGAGCCAAAGCGCTCGTCGGCCATGCGCTCGGGAGCATAGCGTCGTCCCAAAACCTCGGACATCGACACGAAGTCGTTTGCCTCGTCCAATTCGGCCTGAATTTTAAAACGACGGTACTGGCTCTTGTCGGCGCGCCCGTTGGTAAACACCACCATCGAGGCGACGGTAAAGGTTCCGTGCAGCGTCGAGATATCGAAGCACTCGATACGCATCGGCGGCGCCGGCAGCGCCAGCGCGCTTTCGAGCTCCAGGAGCGCTTGATTGGTGCGGTCGTCAGCGTACCCCGTTCGCATCATGTAGCGCATGAGGGCATGGCGCGCATTTTTGGATGCCATATCGAGCAAACGGTGCTTTTCGCCACGCTGCGGCCTATGGAGATGGCAGGAACGCTCGCGCTTGCCTGCAAGCCACTCCCCCAGCGCCTCCGCATCCTCAAGCTCGACAGAGAGGTTTATCTCAGCTGGAATATCAGCCGTCTCGTCGTAATAGCGCTTAAGAAAGCCCGATTGAAGTTCCTCTTCGTCGACATCCAAACCCTTATCGAGAATAAACTCGCAGGTTCGAACCGTTCGACCCTCACGCACGACAAAGACGCAAGCGGCGGAGATGGTCTCCTCGCGATAGAAACCGATGACATCGATATCGACACTGGAGGGAAAAACGACTTGCTGACGGTCGTCCAGACCCCTGATGACCTCCAAACGACGTTTGACGCGTGCCGCGCGCTCAAAGTCGAGCGCCTCGGCGGCATCCGTCATCTCGGAGGTCAGCTCATCGACGACATCCTTGCGATGGCCCGACAAAAAGCGCTCGACACGCTTGACGTTCTTGGCATAGTCCGTAGGAGAAATCGCGCCGACACACGCACCTGGGCCGCGCCCGACATGGTAGTCGAAGCAGGGACGCCCGTTTTGCGCGCAAATCATATTGACGATGTCTTCCTCGCCCTTGTGGGACTCGACGATACGACGACAACGACGCCACTCCGCACAAGAAGCCGAGCAGATCGGGATCACCTTGCGCAGCGTGTCAATGGTCTCACGCGCCGCGCGGCTATCGGTATAGGGACCAAAATAACGCGTTCCCGGCTTATGACGCTCGCGCGTGTATTTGATAGCGGGATACAGGTCGCCCTTTGTAATGGCGATAAAGGGGTAGCTCTTGTCATCCTTGAGGTCGACGTTAAAGTACGGATGGTACTGGCCGATCAGGTTGCGCTCGAGTACAAGCGCCTCATGCTCGGTTTCGACAACGATGTAGTCAAAGCTCGCAACCAATTGCATCATGAGCGGTATTTTTTGGCGCTCATCCTGCAGCGTCACGTACTGGCGCATACGGGAACGCAGGTTTTTCGCCTTGCCAACGTAGATGACATCGCCCTTGGCATCTTTCCAAAGGTAACATCCGGGCTGCGTGGGAACGCGCGAAACCTGCTCGGCAAGCGTTGGTATGTTGTCGTGACCGGCCACGCGCACCTACTTGCGACGAAGCAGCGCCGAGACCTCGGGCATCTTAAGGACGACGGCAAGGCCAAAGGTAACAACAAGCGAGGCGACACCCGCAACGCAAACGTAGCCAAGAGTAATCAGAATCGAGCCGCCAAGTGCCCCGACAAAGTGTTCAAGCGCCCACATGACGCCGGCGCCTGCGGCAGCACCTAGGCCACCGAGCAAAAGGCCAAAGAAACCGCCATGTAGGATAGATTTGACCTGAAGGCCACGCAGGCGACGACGCAGCCACCACAGCGAACAGCCGACCAAGATCACGTAGTCGACGACATACGAAAGCGCGATTGCCGGCATACCGAAGCCCAGCACAACGCCAAACAGCAGAACCGAGCCGGCCTGGCCGATGGCGGAATACAGGCAATAGCGGCTATAGGGCTTCATGTCGAGCAAGGCAGAGAAGCTCTTCTGCATCAACACGACCACGCCGTAGAGCGGCAGCGAGAGCGCCAGGTAGACAAGGTACTCGGATACCAGCGCCACGCCGGATTCATCGAACTTGCCAGCACAGTAGATCATATTGAGCGGACGTGCGAAGACAATCAGGTACAGTGCGAACGGAATCAGGAAGAACAGCATCTGGGCGACGCCACGCGAAATGCCCGTGCGAACGCTGTCGTAATCCTTCTCCTGTGCGTCATGAGAGAGCTCGGTATAGAGCGCCGTCGAAAGCGAGGCGGCAATCAGCGCGTAGGGCAGCGTGTACCACAGGCGCGCATAGGCGATGACGGAAGGACCCGTCTCGGGCTGGACCACCAGCGCGGCAGCGTTGGTGATAGAAGTCGAGACAAACATGCACACCGTGGCGAGCAGCGTCGGGATACCGAGCGCAATCGTCTGGCGCAGCGCGGGGTCCTTAAAGTCGATATGGATATGGGGATGCACGCCGTGCTTGCCAAGCGCGGGAATCTGACATGCCATCTGAACAAAGACACCGAGGGTCGTACCGGCCGCAATCAAGATGATGCCGGCACGTTCGCCAAACTGTGCGGACACGGGCGCAAAACCCATAAAGCTCGCAATGACGATCACATTGTTGAGGACCGGGGCAAACGTCGACCAAAAGTAGTCGCGGTGTGCGTTGAGAACGCCCGAGAACACCGAGCCCAAACCATAAAACAGAATCTGGATGGCAAAGAAACGGAACATGAACGCAGCGGTATCCATGCTGCCACCGTCACCCGAAAGGAACGATTGCGTCCAGATAAAGCCCGGGGCGAACACGGTCCCCAGCAACGAAATGCCACCCAGCACTAAAAGCAGAATGCCGAGCAGGTTGCCCACGTACTCGTTCGAGGCCTCGCGACCCTGCTCACGCCTCACGCCCATGTACACGGGCAAAAACGCCGTCACGAGCATGCCACCCATCACGAGTTCGTAGAGCATATTGGGCAGGTTGTTGGCGACCTGATAGGAGGACGAGAGTAGCGACATGCCGATAGCGGCCGCCATTGCCCACGTGCGGATAAAACCGGTGACGCGAGACACGATAGTCAGGATGGTCATAAGCCCGGCGGAACGACCAACCGTGGAGTAGTCCGACGAGCCCATGTCGTCAGTGTCATCTCGCGACGAAGAAGCTTCGGATGAGGGTGTCTGAGGCGCAGATTCTTTTGCAAAATGAGCTCCGCGCTTCAATTCTTCCTGCGGCATCGCTCAGTCCTCTCTCGTAATCGCGGCAACCGTCGCCCCGCAAAATGCAATTAAATCATCGGGTGCAAGCTCGAGCTGATAACCACGCTTGCCTCCCGAAATAAAAATGGTATCCCAAAGGACACACGTCTCATCAATGAGCGTCCGGTAGCGTTTTTTCATACCGACCGGGCTGCAGCCGCCGCGAACGTAGCCAGTCGCCGCAAGCAAATCCTTCACATGCATCATAACCAAGGACTTCTCCCCCGCGGCACGCGCGGCGGACTTTAGATCGAGCTCATCGGCAACAGGGATGCAGCACACGACATGGTCGTTGGACGGCGTCACGCAGACCAAGGTCTTAAATCCTTGACCGGGCTCCTCGCCAAGCTGCTCCGAAATCGCGACACCCAGGCCCACCGACTCATCACCATCGTCTTCGTACGTATGTAGAACATAGGAAATGCCGGCGCTTTCCAGCTCGCGCATCGCATTGGTTTTTGGCGTCTTTACAGCCTTTGCCATGACATATCCTTTCCCTCGCATTCGGACGCAAGGATTAAGTATATGTCCAATTCGGCTGCATACGTCACTTCGGCACAGCAAGCGCCATCGAATCACAAGGAGTCGATGGCGCCCATAAACTGAATCGCCTATTTATTGAGCATCAAGTTGAGCCTGACGCTCCCGGTCACGCCTGAGCAACGGCGCCAAAAACTTGCCCGTATAACTCTGCGGACAGTCCGCAACCTGCTCCGGTGTGCCCGAAACCACGACGGTTCCGCCGCCGTTACCGCCCTCGGGACCCATATCGATCAGGCGGTCGGCAACCTTGATGACATCAAGGTTGTGCTCAATCACCAGCACCGTGTTGCCCGCATCGACCAAACGCTGCAGCACATCGAGCAGCTGGCGGACGTCCTCAAAATGAAGACCGGTCGTCGGCTCGTCCAAAATATAGAACGTCTTGCCCGTCTGGCGTCGATGAAGCTCCTTGGCGAGCTTCACACGCTGCGCCTCGCCGCCCGAGAGCGTCGTGGCGGGCTGGCCCAGGCTCACGTAGCCTAAGCCTACATCGTACAGCGTCTGGAGCTTGCGCTTAATCTGCGGGATATTCCCAAAGAAGGCCAGCGCCTCGGTGACGCTCATGTCGAGCACGTCCGAGATGGTCTTGCCACGGTAGGTGACCTCGAGTGTCTCGCGGTTGTAGCGTTTACCGCCGCAAACTTCGCAGGGAACGTAGATATCGGGAAGGAAGTGCATCTCGATCTTGATCTGCCCGTCGCCCTTGCACGCCTCACAGCGCCCGCCACTCACATTAAAGGAGAAACGACCCGGCGAGTAGCCGCGCGCCTTCGACTCCGGCGTACTCGCAAACAGTGCGCGAAGATCATCCCACAGGCCGATATAGGTAGCAGGGTTGGAACGCGGCGTACGGCCAATCGGCGACTGGTCGATATCGATAACCTTATCGATACACTCAATGCCCTCGATTTTCTTATACGGACCCACAGGGCGCGTCGAGCGGTGAATGGCATTCGTAAGGGCAGGCGCAATGGTGTCGGTAACCAGGGAGCTCTTGCCCGATCCCGACACGCCGGTAACAACCGTAAGCGTACCAAACTCGATCTTGGCAGTAACGTTTTTGAGGTTGTTGGCTCGAGCGCCCGTAATTTTAAGGCAGCCGCGACCGGGCTTGCGCCGTTCATCAGGCACCCGAATCATTCGTTTGCCGGTCAGGTAAGCGCCCGTCATCGACTCAGGACACGCCATGATATCAGCAGGCGTTCCCGCCGCGACTACGTGCCCGCCGTTGACACCGGCGCCGGGCCCCATGTCGATCACGTAGTCGGCGGCACGGATTGTATCCTCGTCGTGTTCGACAACGATAACGGTATTGCCGATATCGCGCAGGCGCTCGAGCGTCTTAATCAGGCGCTCGTTGTCACGCTGATGAAGACCGATCGAGGGCTCGTCCAGAATATAGAGCACGCCCATGAGACCCGCGCCGATCTGCGTTGCCAGTCGAATACGCTGCGCCTCGCCCCCCGGAAGCGCCGCCGAGGCACGATCGAGCGTCAGATAGTCGAGTCCAACATCGACCAGAAAACGCAAGCGCTCCAGGATTTCCTTGACGATACGGCCGCCGATAAACTGTTGGCGCTCGGTGAGTTCCAGGCCCTCAAAAAACTCGAGCGATTCACGGCACGACAGGCAACAAACCTCGTAAATGGACTTGCCGCCCACGGTGACGGCAAGCATCTCGGGACGCAGGCGAGCACCGTGACAGCTCGAGCACGGCTCCTCGCGAATGTACTTCTCCAGGCGCGCCTTGGTGTTCTCGTTCGTCGTCTCGGTATAGCGTTCGTACAGGATGTTGCGAACGCCCGAAAACTTGGTATCCCACTGGCTGCGACGCCCATCGAGCTTTTGATAGTCGACCGAAATCTTCGTGTCGCCCATGCCATCCAAAAACGCACGACGCACGCGAGGGGGCAAGTCCCCCCACGGCGTATCGGCGCTCACCTTAAAGTGTTTGCAGACCGCAGCAAAAATCTGCGGATAGTAGTTCGAATTGCCAAACAGGCTACCAAAGACTCCGTCGGCAATGGACTTCGAGGGATCCTCAATCAGCGCCTCGGCATCAACGGTTTTCTTAAAGCCCAGGCCGTCGCACTCAGGACATGCGCCATAGGGAGCGTTGAACGAAAAGTCGCGGGGTTGTAGGTCGTCGATGGAGTGCCCGTGCTCCGGGCATGCCAGAGCCAACGAATACTCCAGTAGCTCGCCCTCGGTCCCCTCGGGAGCATCGCGATCGGGCAGCATGTATACGTTCACATTACCGTGCGCCAAGGCAGTCGCCTGTTCAACAGACTCGGCGATACGGCCCAGAGAATTCTCACGGATCACGATGCGGTCGACTACGACCTCGATATCGTGTTTGAACTTCTTGTCCAGATCGATCGGATCATCGAGCGAGCGCACTTCGCCGTCGACACGCACGCGGCTAAAGCCCTCGGCGCGAAGGTCCTCAAACAGTTTGGTGTACTCGCCTTTTCGCCCGCGCACCACCGGTGCCAGCACAAACGCGCGGCGACCCTCCCCCGCCGCCAAGACTTTGTCGGCAACCTGGTCGGTCGTCTGGCGCTCAATGACGCGGCCGCATTCGGGACAGTGCGGGGTGCCCACACGGGCGAACAGCAGGCGCAGATAGTCATAAATCTCGGTTACGGTGCCAACCGTCGAGCGAGGGTTTTTAGACGTCGTCTTTTGGTCGATCGACACCGCCGGCGAAAGGCCGTCGATTGAATCCAAGTCGGGTTTGTCCATCTGGCCCAAGAACTGGCGCGCATAGCTCGAAAGACTCTCGACGTATCGACGCTGGCCCTCGGCATAGATAGTGTCAAATGCCAGCGAACTCTTGCCCGAGCCAGAAAGACCGGTAATGACCACGAGTTGGTCACGCGGAATGGAAACATCGATATCACGGAGGTTGTGCTCACGAGCGCCGCGAATAACGATAGAAGAATCAGACATGGAAGCTCCTTGCCTCCTATTGCATCGAATCATACTGTCGATGAGTTTAGCGCACTCGACGCGCACAGATGTTCGTAATACAAGATTCGCAGACCTTTAGCTTTGCGTATCGGGTGCTTTGTTTCTCGAAATGCCGTGGAAAGGTTACAGTAATCTACTACTGAACTTAATTTGCTGTAACAGAGGAACGTCCATGACCGAAGATATCCCCCTTGAAATCACTTCGAGCGACATGGCCAATCTGCCCATATTCATCGCCGTCCTTATCGTGGCCACCGTCGTCGTGCGCGTGTATTTTTCAATCAAACACAATGAAAAGCCGCCCATTGCCCGCGTCTTTTGGTGCGCGACGCTCCTCATCCCGCTCGGCATGGTAGCTGCATGGATTACGAATCAATTGCTCGTAAATGAGGACAATTCCCTATGGGTCCTTTCTTATTCGGCGCTCGGTGCTACCGCCGTCATACTTCTTGTCGAGCCCTTGGTTTCGGGACTTATCGACCAAACCGATCTTGCGACGGGAACGGTTGCCTGTATTTGCCGTGACATCCTTGTCATCGCCGCTGTTTCAGCGCTCTCGTTCGTTTCGCTCGAAATTGCCTGTAACGAAACGTTCTATCGCATTCCCGCCAACTCATTCGGGTTTTCCGTCGGGCTGCTCGCGACGGTTCTGCTCTCCCTTTATTTGCTGGGACAGCGTCATGGAGGCGTCATGGCCCTCGTGCCCGTCGCCTGTTGCATCCTTGGCATTGCCGAGCACTTCGTCATAACGTTTAAAGGCGAAGCCATCCTGCCAAGCGATATCTTGGCCCTTGGCACCGCAATGGAAGTGAGCGAGGGATACGAGTTTACCTTTACCGCCGGAATCGTAACCTCTCTCGCCCTGCTGGAGATTTCCCTGGGGCTTCTTTCGCTTATCCGACCGCGAAAGCTCCGTACGCCCACCCATGTCTTCCCCGCAATCGCCGCTAACCTCTGCGCTTTTCTGCTAGTGACCGTTGTGGGGCTCTCAGGCTTTTCCAGCATCGACTTGGAGCAGGCGCTGGATTTTGGATTTGACCGTTGGCAGCCCATCACCACATATACGTCTCAGGGTTTTATCACTTCGTTCACCGAAATGGTCAACGAGTTGCCCATTGAGAAGCCCGAAGGCTATACGCCCGATGAGGCGCAGAGCATCGAGCAGGAGCTCGCCGCCGCCTACGACAGCACGTATGGCTCGAGCGAGCAGCGCGCGGCTGCCGTTGCCCAGTTCAATGAAATCAAGCCGACGATTGTTGCCGTCATGAACGAGAGTTTTAGCGACCTTTCGTGCTTTGAGCAGCTCCAGGCGGCCGGGTACACCGGCCCCGCATTCTACAACTCGCTTCCCGACACACTTGTTCGCGGCACCATGCTCGCTTCGGTCACCGGTGGCGGAACGGCAAACTCCGAATTCGAATTTTTGACCGGAGCGACAACGGCCTTTGTCGGATTAGGCAAGATCCCCTATCAGCTGTATCAGATGAATGGCGTCAACAGCCTGGCAAAGGACCTTAAAGAGCTTGGGTATACCGCTACCGCTATGCACCCGCAAAACCCCGTCAACTACCATCGAGATAAGATCTATCAGCAGCTGGGCTTTGGAGACTTTCTTTCAATCGGCGATTTCGAAGGTGCGCCCTGTTACCATGCCGGCGTATGCGACTACGCCACCTACGACAAGATACTCGACCTGCTTAGAACCGACGAAGCGCCGCAGTTCATCTTTGACGTCACGATGCAAAATCACGGCGGCTACGACTATGGCACCGTTCCCGCCGAAGAGCTGACAAACTATTGGGTCGAGGGAGCCAGCGAGGGCGCCAATAGCGCGCTCAACACCTATCTCACCTGCATCAACGCATCCGACCGGGACCTCGAGTACTTTATCAACGAGCTCCGCAATATCGGCAGACCGGTTGTTCTTGTCTTTTTTGGCGACCATCAGCCGAGCGCCGCAACGACTCTCAACGACGAGCTGTACCCTCAGGAAGACACGGCAAGCCACGCTTTCCGTGTCTATCAGTCAACCTATTTCGTCTGGGCTAACTATGAAATCGCCGGCAATACCGAGCTCAACGTCTACGACACCGTCGGGGCAAACGAGATTGCAGCCATTACCCTTAATAAGATCGGCGCCCCGCTCACCGACTATCAAAAGGCCCTGCTTGCAACAAGGTCAGATGTGCCCACCATCAATGTCGCCGGCTATCTCGGTGCCGACGGGCTGCGCTACAACTTGGAATCTGAAGACAGCCCATACACCTCGACGATCGACAAGCTGCAGCGCATGCAATACCTCGAGTTCGCCAGCAAAGTTCAGTAAGCCCGCCCATTCGCTTGGGCCCATCGTATTGCAAGCACGCTCGGCCCAAATGCATCGCAAATGACTCCCGCTCGCAAACGAGGGTACAATGACGCTCGTGTCACATCACGGGGCTCCGGCCCCAACATATACAAAGGAGTCATACATGGGTTGCGAGCACGCACAGGCCGCCGGCGGACAAACGTCGCCGTCGCAATTTGAGGAGAACACGCTGTCCGAGGTCAAACGCGTCATCGCCGTGCTTTCCGGCAAGGGCGGTGTCGGCAAGTCGTTTGTCACCGGTGCCATCGCCACCGAGCTTGCCCGTCACGGCCACAAGGTCGGCGTCCTCGATGCCGACATCACCGGTCCCTCTATCCCCAAGATGTTCGGCATGAGCGGACGCCACGTCCATGCCCTTGGCAACCTCATGCTGCCCGAAATCTCCGAGCACGGCGTCAAGGTCATGAGCTCCAACCTTCTGCTCCAAAACGAGACCGACCCCGTCCTTTGGCGCGGTCCGGTCATCGCAGGCGCCATTAGGCAGTTCTGGAGCGAGACCTCGTGGGGCCCCATCGACTACCTGCTGGTCGACATGCCTCCGGGAACAGGCGACGTCGCGCTCACCGTCTTCCAGTCGCTGCCCGTCGACGGCATCGTCATCGTCACGAGCCCGCAGGACCTGGTCTCGATGATCGTCGCCAAGGCGGTCAACATGGCCGAGAAGATGAACGTCCCCATTCTGGGCATCGTCGAGAACATGAGCTATATCGAGTGCCCCGACTGCGGCAAGAAGATCGAGGTCTTTGGCAAAAGCAAGCTCCCCGAGGTCGCAGAGCGCTATAACCTCGACATCTTGGGCACGCTTCCCATTAATCCGGCACTCGCCGAGGCCTGCGATAAGGGCGAGGTTGAGACCGCGCTGCCCGATGGCATGTTGCCCAAGGCAGTCTCTGCCGTCGAGGCTATTACCCCGCACGAGACCGACGAGGCCTAAGTGAACACGAGCGCCTTCTATGACGTCCTGGTAATCGGCGGCGGGG
>URGG01000041.1 GCA_900547345.1 uncultured Collinsella sp.
AGTAAGATGCTTGAAACCCCCCGCCCCCGCCGCGCCCGCCATTGCCGCGAGCACCCTCGCGACGCTCGCCGCCGCGGCTACCGCGCTCTTCAAAGCGCTTGCCGCCACGGGACTCACCGCCACGGGCAGTACGCTCACCGCGACCCTCGCCGCCGCGACGCTCATCACGGCCGCCGCGCTCGTCATCACGACCGGAACGCCGGCGGTCGCCCGCACCGCGCTTGCCACCGCGCGAACCGCGGCCCTCGTCCTCGCGCTCGACACGACGACGACCGCCGCGGTCCTCGTCCTCACGACGACGGCGGTGTGCCTCGCCCTGGAACTGCTTGGCACGACGCTCGGCACGGTTGCCGCGCGCAGGCTGCTCAGCGGCACCAGCACCGCCGCGCTCCTCGGCAGCTACCTCGCGAGCCACGCTCTCAACAGCCTCGTCCACGCGAGCCTGAACGCCCTCGCGCACGCGGGTCTTGCCGCCGCGCTTGGGACGGCTCGGCCGCTCGCCGTCGCCGCGGCGCTCGTCGCGACCGCGGTTGGAACGACCGGCAACATCGCCGTAATCGTCGCCGTTGCGCTTGCCGTCGCGACGCGCCTGCTCAAGCTTCTTCTTGCTCTTGGACTTGCCGCGCTTAGTCTTCTTCTTCACCTTAAAGGCCGCAGGGTCGCGCTCGGGATCAACCGCAGGCGGGTTGGGACCCACATGCAGGTCGCCGGCTTCGTAAATATCGGCCGTCTTGTCCATGAGCTTCTCGATCTCGTAGAACTCATCGACGTCCTGCTCGGTCACAAACGTAATGGCCCAGCCCAGCTCGCCGGCGCGGCCCGTACGGCCAATGCGGTGGATATAGTCGGTCGGCTCGGCCGGCACGTCAAAGTTCACGACGTAGCGCACGTCGCTAATGTCGATGCCGCGGGCGAGAACATCGGTTGCCACCAGCACGTCGACGGTGCCGTCGCGGAAGGCCGAAAGGGCACGCTCGCGCTGGGCCTGGCTGCGGTTGCCGTGAATCGCGGCGGCCTTGATGCCCTTACGCTCCAGACGACGGCAGCAGCTGTCGGCGCGGTGCTTGGTGCGCATGAAGACGATAGTGCGCTCCGGGCCCTCCTTCTTGAGGAACTCGGGCAGCAGGTTGTTCTTGGCCTCGATGGACACCGGGAATACAAACTGGTCGACGGTGTCGGCGGTCGACGTAGCGGGCGCGATCTCCACGCGGGCCGGGTCGCTCACTAGATCGGTGATCTCGCCCACGGCCTCCTCGTCGAGGGTCGCCGAGAACAGCAGCGTCTGGCGCTCGGCCGGCGTCTCGCGCACAATGCGGCGGACGGCGGGCAAAAAGCCCATATCGAGCATGCGGTCGGCCTCGTCGAGTACCAGCACTTTGACCTCGCCCAGGTGGCAGGCACCCTGCTCGATCAGATCGACCAGACGGCCCGGCGTTGCGACCAGGATGTCGCAGCCGTACTTAAGTGCCGCGGTCTGCGGCTTGTAGCTCACGCCGCCCACGACGGTCACGGCAACATGGCCGGTGACGTCGGCGATTTTGCTTGCGACCTCGTCGATCTGCTGGGCAAGATCGCGCGTAGGGGTGATGACGAGCATCACGGGGCCACGGCCGTTGCCCTCGGGCTTTTTAACACCGCGACGGCGGTTGCGGCCGCCGCGCTCGCGCACGGGTTTGGGAGGAGCGATGTGCTCCAGATTGTTCATGGTCGGCAGCAAAAAGGCGGCCGTCTTTCCGGTGCCGGTCTGGGCGGCGGCAAGCAGGTCACGGCCCTCGAGCACCACGGGGATGGAGCCGGCCTGGACAGGCGTCGGCGCCGTGTAGCCCAGGTTCTCGATAGCACGGAGCATCTCGTCGGAAAGCCCCAGCTCGTCAAAGGCGGGCAGGCTCTCGGTAGCGGACTCGACGGCCTGGGCAGCGTTGGCCTCATCGGCGGCATCGAAGGCAGCCTGGGTCATGGCCTCGCGGGTCTCGTCCAGAATCTCGGCGTCGGTGACGTCGGATACAGAATTACGCATATGTTGTTGTTCCTTATCTGCACGCGCAAGGGGCACGGCATGCGGCCGCGCGGGCGTGCTTGGTAGTGCGCTAATACATACAAAAACGGGTGCGCACAGAGAGGACGTTGCTCAGCACGCTGGCGATCGCTTTGGCAGCCCTATCACGCGCCGTCCAGACGCAGCGGCCCTAAGCGATGGAGCAGATTCGCCGCCGGTTAGTATACCCGTACTCCGTATGCCCCCACGTAAACCACAGATGACGAGGCGGACGAGGTGGGCCCGGCTGATTGTCTCGGTCTGTAACATCTACAGGGCAAATCTTCCTCTACGTGTTACAGATCGAGACAAACGGTCGACACGGCTCACAAACGTCTCAATCTGTAACAGTTAACGAGTAAAATCGGCCCTAATTGTTATAAATCAAGACAGAGGGGGATTTCCGTCCAGTCCAAACCAAATCTCTCAGTCTTCCTGCAATTTCGAACATGTGGCCTATAATGTTGCTTTGGTTACGCTATATATTGCGCAGCCATTTAATACGTCGCCCACCGGGGGCCATTAATTCCTATCGCCATATTGGCTAGGAAGCAATCAAAGGAGGTATCCGTGGCAGCAGAGACGCCTTGCTCGGTCCTCTATAACGATATTCGCTCGTTCGGCGGTCTTAAACATCTCGAGATCGCCCGAATGCTCATCAATGGAAACTCTTATCTCGGCAGTACCCTGCTCGAGAAATGCTCTTCCAACCGCTCGTATCTCACCCGTTACATCGTCCATCGCAAGCCTGACCAGTGCGCGCCCTCCATCTACAGCGACTTTACCGTCACCACGCTCAACCTTTCCTCGGCAATCTGCAGCAAGCTCGGCGGCGGCGAGTCCGCCTATCGGGCAATCGCCGAGCACTATCGCGGTCCGGCCGCCAACGAAATGATGTCGGCTCTCGCCAGCTACAAGCTGGACAGCCGCCTATATGCAAATGCCCTCAATCGCATCGACAACTTTGACGGCAATGCCGTGCGCGAGAAAAGCACGCTTTACCTTATGCTCTTTGTGGCAACGGGGGCGCTCGCCGATCCCGTTCAGGGCGTGGCCACCGTCGAGCGCTTTTGCGACAGCAAGACGGGCGAGCACTTTGGCACCACCGAAACTACCGTCGGACGTGGCTTTATGAGCAGCCTGGAGCAGCCGCGCACCGTCGCCCCCAACCTCGGTCTGCTCAGAACCCATGCCGACAACTGCGCCGGCATGCAAATCCATCCCCTCACGCGCGATCCGCGCGGCACCGTGATTGGTTCTTTTCCCAAAACCTCGCCCAGCATCACCGATGTGGGCGCCGACGCATCGCGCGAGCATCTTCGCATCTGGCTTGAGGGTGAGCACTGGTACGCCCAGGGCCTTGGGTCGACCAACGGCACAGTGCTCGAATCGGGCGCGGGTGACGGCGATATTGTGATTGAGCCGCCGCGCGACCAACGCGAGCCTGGCAAGATCTATCCCCCAGTGGAAATCGAAAACAGCGACAGGCTCCATCTGGGTCTCTACACGACATTCCTTGTCATTGTGGACTAGCGCGGACGGCGATCGGAAGACGGTCGCCGTCCGTCTTTCGTCTTCTACCTTCTGCGTCGTAAACGACAATGCTCAGCGGTATACGTGGGCAGTGCGGCTATCATGGTACTTTACCGATATCCGCACTGCTCGCGTATACGTGCGGCAACCCATGCCAGACAAAGGAACGCCATGGATACTACCGATAGCGCCTATGGCGACAAACTCATCCGTCTCGATACGTTCGATACCGCCGTGGCGGTCGACCCCAGCGCCGAGGACGACGCCAAACGTCGGTTTATGACGCTTATTCTCCAGGCGGCCCACCGCAACAACGGCAACATCGGGCACGTGCTGCGCGCGACCAACACGAGCGGCGAGGTCTTTGCCGTCAAGCTGCTCAAGGACAACGCTATCCTTTCCGGCCAAGCCCCCGACCGCTCCGCCGAGCAATCGGCAGCGCACCTGGCCAGCACCGCCGCGCTGTTCGAGGAGTACCGTCATCTGTGTACCGTCTCGTACCTGCGCGGATTTCCGCGCGTCTATGGCTACGGATCGTGCGAGGATGACCCTCTCATCCTCATGGAGTGGGTCGAGGGCACCTCGCTCAAGCAGGCGCTGCCCCTGCTTCCGCACGACGCCTCGGGCGGGCTGACCACCCAGATGGTCGCCGCCGTCGGAAACGCCGTGCTTCGTGCGCTCTTGATGACCCAAGGCCTCGTGAATCCGGTCATCCATCGCGACCTGTCGCCTGCCAATATCATGTTCCGCACCACCAGCCGAACGCTCGAGCAGCAGATTGCTGATTGTTCCTTTGACCCCTGCCTCATCGACATGGGCTCCGCGACCATGGCTCTCGGCGACGACACGATCACCCGACGCGCCGACATCTGGCGCTTTGCCACGCCCGCATACGCCGCGCCCGAGATGCTCACGCAGGATATCGAAGGCATCGCGGCCCTTCGCCGTTCGCCGGCAATCGACGTCTATGCGCTTTCGAGCATTCTGTACCAGCTCTACAGCGGTCGCAAACCGTTTGACTTTGAGTCGACGGACGCCGCTGCAACCGGCTCGTTCTATCTCGTAAAGACCAAGACCAAGCCGGCACCGCTCGAGCCGCGCTGCGAGGGCGATGAAGCGCTCGTCCAAATCATCATGAAGGGTCTCTCAGTCGAGCAGTGCGATCGTCCCACCGAGCAGCAGATGCTCGAGGTGCTCTCGGCATACCTCACCGATGCCGAATCCGAGGGCCGCGAAGGCACAGGAGACGAGGCCGCGATTGACATCGACTCCGGTACGCACCTTAAGGTCGACGTCGCCGGCGAGCGCGCGCGAGAGATCCTGGAGCAGGCCCGGAACGATGCCATGACCCGCCGTCGCTTTATTATCGGCGGCGTCGCTGCAGTCGTTGCGGGGCTCGGCGTCATTGGCGCGGCAACCCATGGCTTTGGCATCCCCGACTACCTCGATGGCATCCGCGGTTCACTTGACGACTACACCTGGGATCAGCTGCAGGAGATTTCGCTCAAGATTAAGGCCGCCGAGACCCGTAGCGAGGCACGCGAGATTGCCAAGCGCTACCACCTGCTCGATGCCGATGGGCATATCCCCTATCCGTGTACCAAGCGCGTGAAACTCACCAACGGGCTGGAGGTCGGCGCGCAGCTTGTGGGCATCCGTCACGATGAGCTTCTGGACGGTACGGGCAAGGCAGGGCTAACGTTTATGTTCGACGCCGGTATTGCCGAGCGCAACGCTGCGGCTGAACCGCCGAGCTCCGGCTGGGCAGATTGCGAGCTGCGAGAATGGCTCGACGGCGACGGCCTTAAGCTGCTGCCCAATGAGCTACGCGCACTCATCAAATCTGTCAAAAAGGTCTCGAATAACGCTGGCGCCGCCAACAGTGCATCGTGTCTGAGCGAGTTGCCCGCAACCCTTTGGCTGCCCGCTATGGTCGAGCTGTGCGGTACGCAACCGCCCGATTCGTTTGCCAAGGACTATCACTACCTGGCAGACATCTACAACGGCGAGGGCAAAGAGTATCAGCTCTTCCGCGAGCTCAAGGTGAGCCCGTATTCCACGAACGAGACGATGGTCCGCCAGTGGAAGGGCAAGGACACCTGCTGGTGGGAGCGCACGGTGAGTCCTGACACATCGGAGAGTGGAGGCACACTCTATTTGAATCGCGTGGGCCACGACGGCGACGCCTTTACGTACGCAACGCCTGCGGACAAGCCAAACAAGCTAACCTGTGTGATCCCCGGGTTCTGCATCTAGGCGGCGGGCGTCTTGCCGTGACGGGACCCCTCCCCGGCAATTGTCTTGATCTGTAACGGTTAGAGGTCATATTTGCTGCTAGATGTTACAGAACGAGACATTAGCTTGCCGAGAACTTCGACTCATAAATGTGACTCAAGTGTGTCGATATTTTCTTGCCAATGTTGCGCAACAGAAACCCTTTCGGCGGTCGTAACGTACGAATTGTCATAGGTACCCCTTCAACGATTGGGAGAAGAAATGGCAAAGTACGCACCTAAACACTTGGAAGTCTCAGGCGGCGCCGAGCCCCATCGCGCATTCGCGGGTCACAAGACCGCGCGACTCGCCGTCACCGCAGCCACCACCATCGCAATGACCGGCTCGTCGTTGCTCGCCCCGTTCTCGGCATTTGCCAACGATCTGAGCGACACCACGGCACAGGACGCAATCATGTCCCCGCTCGCCGCCCACGCCGGCGAGGCGGCAGGCTCCGCAGTAAAGACGAACGCCCAGAAAATTGCCGACTTGCAGGCCGCAATCGACGCCGCAAAGGCTGCCGAGGCAGAAGCCAAGTCCGACTACGACACGGCGGTTGCCCCCTATACCGAAAAGCAGACGGTCCGCGACAACGCCCAGACTGCCTACGACGCTTCCGTCTCCAACAATTCGCAGGCAGAAGCCGCCGTGCGTGCCGAATACGCCCGTCAACTCGATGAAAGCGTCAAGGCGGCCAACAGCGCCAGCGCCACGTTAAAGGATGCCCAGAGCAAGCTCGACACGGCCAAGGCCGATGCCGAAAGCAAGACGAAGGCACTCGACTCCGCAAAGCAGGCGGCAGCCGACGCACGGGCCAAGCTTGAGGAAGCCCAGAAGGCAGCCGCCAACGCAACGCCGGAGGAAATCAAGGCCGCCGAGCAGTCTGCCGCAGATGCCCAGAAGGTTCTTGACCAGGCAAAGGCCGCAAAAACCGCTGCCGACTCCGCACTCGCCGATGCCCAGCAGGCTCGGAGCGCCGCGCAGAGCGCTTACAACGAGGCGTCAGGCACGCTGGCTTCCGCTCAACAGGCAAAGACCGCCGCGGATGGTAAGGTAGTCGCGGCACAGGCAGCGTATGACAGCGCGCAAGCCGATTTGGCAGCCGCAAAGGCAGGCGCCGAGGGCCCGGAGTATGACGCCGCTCAGGCAAAGGTCGATGCCGCCCAAAGCGCACTCGATCAGGCGAAGCAGCAGCAGGCGGCTGCCGAAGCAGGTCTTTCTCAGGCAAATAGTGACGTTGCATCCAAGCGGGACGCCCTCACCGGGGCCGAAAGCGAGCTCGAAGCCAAGAAGCAGACAGTCGCAGCAGCCGAAAATGATGTAACGGCAGCCCAGGCGAAAGCCGATGCGGCGCAATCGGAGTTGACCTCGGCAAAGCAGGTGCATGCTGCCGAGCTGGAGAAGGCAAAGGCCGCTCAGAAACAAGTCGACCAGGCAAAAGCCGAGAAGGAGCAAGCAGACAAGGCGCTCGAAACTGCCAAGACAAACCAGGCGGCCGCCGATCAAGCCGTTGTCGATGCACAGAAAGCATACGATACGTGCAAGGCGGCAGCCGATAAGGCTACGACGGCGGAGGCGCAGAGCGTCATCGGCTTTTACCAATTCATCGGTGCCAACGATGCTGCAGACATCATCTATAAGCAGAGCGACTTAAACCCAACGACCATCGGCGATAAAAAGGACGGCACGTCACTCGACAACGCCAAGCTTTCGTTTGGCAAGCTGCGCGAGATTAATGAATATCGCAAAAGCGTCGGCCTTAGCGAGCTTAAGGTGACGGCCGAGCAGATGGCAATTGCTCAGTCGAACTCCAATTACTCAGACGCCATGCTAGACCATTCAGACTATGCGCGATTCGAAAATGCCGCATGGAACTATGACTTGAAAAGAAATGTCGCACACCAGTGGGTTGATGAGGAAAAGAATATATTTGACCAGGCCGCAGCGAAAGCCGGCCTTGGCGAAATTGCCCCCAAAGATGCTTGGGATACTTTCTGGAGCCACGGCACCGAATTCGGAGAGCAAAAGGTAGGCTTTGGCACCGTCGGCCACTATTTGAATATCGTACAGCCTGACGCCAAAACCATGGGATACGGCATTAATTCTCGAGGAACTCATCTCTCATATACCTACATCTTGGAGGTTGACGACAACTACGGTTCGTACGAGAAAGAATATTCAATCGATGAACTCGAGAGTCTCTTTGATCAGTATCAGCTGAGTCTCTCCAAGGCCAGCGAAAACCTTGCCGCTGCAAAAGCGAACCTTGAGCAAAAGCGCAGCACAGCGGCATCGAAAGCCGATGCCGTAAAGGCAGCAGAGACCCTCGTCGCTCAAAAGCGAGAAGGCGTTGATACCGCGAACAGCAACCTTGCCACCGAAAATGGCAACGTGGCAGGTGCCGCTGCCGAGGTCGCTCAAGCAGAGCAGAATCTCGCCAAGGCAAACGGAAAAGTTGCCGAAGCCGAAGACCAGGTTAAAGCCGCCCAAAGCAACGTGGCGCCCGCAGAGCAGGTCGTCAACCAGAAGCGCGCCGAGCTTAAGGCATCGCAAGAGCAAGCCGCTCAGAGTCAGAAGAAGGTTGATGACGCCAAGGCAGAGGCTCTCTTAAAGCAGCAGGCTCTGCAAGATGCAAGGAAGGAACTTGCCAAGTATTCTGCCGATGTTGCTGCGGCCCAGGAGAAGGCTGACAAGGCCCATCAAACGCTCGATGAAGCCACGGCGGCTCAGACGTCTGCCCAGAGCGCTCTTGAAAAGGCGGAGCGCGACGCGGCTGCCAAGAAGCAGGCCCTCACTATCGCCAAGGACGGCGTCGAGGCCAAGGCAGCGACCGCGGAGCACGCCGCGAGCGATCTGACCACGGCGGAAAACGACTTTGCTTCAAAGCAGGCACATGCCGATGCGTTGAACAACGCGGCCGATAATCTCGCCACGGCCGAGGCAGCCAAGAAGGACGCCGACGCAGCAGTGACTGCGGCCGAAACTGCTCTTAGTGCGACGAATGATGCCGTAGCGAATGCCGAGCAGGCGGTCGAGAATTCTCAGGCCGCACCGGACGCCGCTGCCGCCGCTCTCGGAAAGCTCAAGTCCGTCAATGTCGAAAACGGCATCGCAACCGGCTCCGATGCAAACGCGAACGATACGCTCAATGCCCTCTTTGCCAAGTGCGTCGCCGCCAAGCAGGCAGAACATAACGCAAAGGCCGCACTTGATGCCGCTCAGGCAGACCTTGATGCTGCGACGCCCGCCTACACCGCGGCGCTCAATGCCTACAACGAGGCGAAGGCAAAACGCGTAGCCGCCGAGCAAGCCCTGAAGGACGAGATCGCCCGCCAGGAGCAAGAGGCAGCGAAGGCCGAGCAGGCCAAGATCACGCAGGCTGCCGCTAAGCCGGTTGCTGGAAAGCCGTCTGCTGGCAACGCCAAGACGGCCGCCAACTCGGCACTTCCCATCACAGGCGACAATGCTGCGCTCGCCGGTGAGACGTTTGTCATCGGAGGCGTCGTGCTTGTAGCCGCCGGCGTCTTCCTAACCGACAAGAAACGTCGTCAGGAGTAAGGATTTCGGGAGGACGGCTTCTCTTCCCTTCCACCGCTTCGCAAACCCTGCTCAGCATACGCCGGGGCACCCATCACGCGGGCGCCCCGGCGTTTTACATTGAACGGCCAGGGCATCTGCTCCGAGATTGTCTCGATCTGCAACAACTAGGACCCAAATATCGGTCTTACTGTTACAGATTGAGATGTTCGGGTTACCCTCGAATGGTTTGTCTCGATCTGTAACATCTAGCAGGCAAAACAGTCCCCAGATGTTACAGATTGAGACGTTAAGTTGTGGCTCGATGTAATATCTAGATCTGTAACAGTTACTCGACAAAAAAGGGTCTAGTTGTTACAGATTGAGACATTAGACCGGCTACGGTCCGCCGACCTGGCTATCACCTCGGCCAATAACAGAATGGCATACATTTCAATCTCCACTGTATACCCCCAGGGGGTATGGGTGTATAGTATCAGCAGGTTAACAATTCCAACACCAAATTACAGAAAGGAGAAGCCATGGCTCAGGATAAGTTTGACGTGGACGGTATGACGTGCGCCGCGTGCCAAGCGCACGTGGACCGTGCCGTGAGCAAGCTCGACGGCGTCCAAAGCGTCGCGGTCAATCTGCTCGCCGGCTCTATGCTGGTGGACTACGACCCTGCGCAGGTCTCCCCCGACGACATCTGCACCGCTGTCGACCGCGCGGGCTACTCGGCCTCGCCCGTCAGCACGGGCATCGACGCCTCCCAAAACGGCAGTACGCAAGCCAGGTCCGGCGCCGCCCATATGGAGTCGCCCACCAAAAAGCTGGAGGCCGCCGCCTCCGCCATGCGCACCCGCCTCATCATCTCGATCGTATTCCTCATCCCACTGTTCTACATAGGCATGGGGCACATGCTCGGCTGGCCGCTGCCCGGTATTTTCACCGACCATACCCACAGCATGACACTCGCGCTCACCGAGCTCGTCCTGCTCATCCCCATCGTCTACGTCAACGACGCGTACTTTATCAACGGGTTTAAATCGCTCGCGCACGGCGCGCCCACCATGGACGCCCTTATTGCCGTGGGCGCCACCGCCTCCATCGCCTGGTCGCTCTACGCCATGTTCATCATGGCCGACCAGCTAGCCGCAGGTCAGGTGCACGAGGCCATGATGACGAGCATGGACAACCTGTATTTTGAGAGCGCTGGCACCATCCTGTCGCTCGTCACCGTGGGCAAATACCTCGAGACGCGCAGCAAGTCAAAAACCGGCAGCGCTATCGAGGCACTCATCGACCTGGCGCCCAAGACCGCGACCGTCGTGGCCGACGACGGCACTGAGGCCACCGTCGACGTCGACAGCATCCTTCCCGGCCAGGTCCTGCGCGTGCGCCCCGGCGAGTCCATCCCCGTCGATGGCGTGGTGCTCGAGGGCAGCTCGGCCGTGGACGAAAGTGCGCTGACCGGCGAGTCCATCCCCGTGGAAAAGACCGCCGGCAACACCGTCAACGCCGCCACCGTCAACCGCACCGGATCGTTTACCTTCCGCGCTACGCGCGTGGGCGCCGACACGTCGCTCGCCAAGATTATCCAGCTCGTCGAGGACGCCAACGCCACCAAGGCGCCCATCGCCCGCATGGCCGACAAGGTCGCCGGCGTGTTCGTGCCCGTGGTGTTTGCAATCTCGGCCGTGACTTTTGTGGCATGGATGGTTTTAACCGGAAGTATCAACGAAGCGCTCACCTCCGCCGTGGCCGTGTTGGTGATCAGCTGCCCGTGCGCGCTGGGCCTGGCCACGCCCGTCGCCATCATGGTGGGCACCGGCAAGGGCGCCGAAATGGGCATTCTGTTTAAGAGCGCCGAGGCACTGGAGAACCTGCGCAGCGTGGGCACCGTGGTGCTCGATAAGACAGGCACCGTCACCCGCGGCAAGCCTGCCGTGACCGATATTGTGGTTGCCGCCATGAGCGAAAGGGCACTGCTCAAGCTTGCCGCTGCACTGGAGCGCTCAAGCGAGCACCCGCTGGCCGAGGCGATTATGGCCGAGTGCGAGACGCGCGGAATCGTCGCGCGCATGGTCGAGGACTTTGCCGCCGTGCCCGGTCGCGGCGTCACGGCGCGCGAGGGGCAAAACGCCATCGCAGCCGGCAACGTTCGTCTGATGAGCGAGCTGGGCGCAGAGGTGCCCGCCGGTCTTGCCGAGCAATTTGCTACCGAGGGCAAAACGCCGCTGTTCTTTGCCAAGAACGGCGAACTCGTTGGTACCATCGCCGTGGCTGACGAGGTCAAAGAAACGAGTGCCGAGGCCATCGCCGCACTCCGCAAGCTCGGCGTCGACGTGCGCATGCTCACCGGCGACAACCTCGTGACGGCCGAGGCCATCGCCCGCCGCGTGGGGCTGAGCAGCGAACAGGTCATCGCCGACGTCCTCCCCGCCGACAAGGAACGCCACGTGCGCGAACTGCAGGATGCGGGCGGCAAGGTCGCCATGGTGGGCGACGGCATCAACGACTCCCCCGCCCTGGCGCGCGCCGACGTGGGCCTTGCTATCGGCACCGGCGCCGACATCGCCAAGGAGGGCGCCGACGTGGTACTCATGCGCAGCGACCTCATGGACGTCGCCCGCGCCATCGAGCTTTCACGCGCCACGATCCGCAACATCAAGCAGGACCTGTTCTGGGCGCTGTTCTACAACGGCATCGGCATTCCGCTCGCCGCGGGCGTGTTCTTCCCGCTCACCGGGTGGCAGCTCTCGCCCATGTTTGGCGCCGCAGCGATGAGCCTGTCGAGCGTCTGCGTCGTGTCCAATGCCCTGCGCTTAAAATCCTTTATGCCTAAAGTGGCAAAATAGGATCACTATTACGTTCATTTAGAACGGGTTTTCCAGGTACCCGAGATTGACCTGAAAGAGGAGCGACGCGTACTTTGGTACGCGAGCGACGGTTTGAAGGTCAAGGTCGGGTGCCTGGGAAAGCCGACACAACAGAGAGGAATACCCATGCGTTACACGATCAAGACTTCCGGCCTTATGTGCGGCCATTGCGACGCCACCGTCGAGACGGCGCTGCTCAACGTTGCCGGCGTGACCGACGCCGATGCCGATCACGAGACTCAGACCGTACAGGTGGAGTGCGCCGACACCGTGACCGCTGAACAGCTCACTGCCGCCGTCGAGGGCGCCGGCGAGAAGTTCCACGCCCTTTCGGTGACCGCCGCGTAGCAGACGCTGCCTACTCAATCCTCAGAAGTTGCGGTGAAATACGGACTGTTGTGCCGCCCTAGGCCTTTGAACGGTCCGTATTTCACCGCAACTGACGAGGACATCCGAAAGATCGACCAGAAACGAGGACCCGCCATGATGGCAGACCATAAATCGGTAACCCGCATGCTCAAGACGGCACGTGGTCAGATCGACGGCATCCTGCGGATGGTCGAGGAGGACCGCTACTGCGTCGATATTTCCACGCAGCTCATGGCAACGCAGGCGCTCATCGCGCGCATCAACGCCGATGTGCTCAAGGCTCACATTGAGGGTTGTGTGACTTCGGCAATTGAATCGGGCGATGAGGAACTCAAGGCCACCAAGCTCGCCGAGATCGAGCGCGTCGTCGACAAACTCGCCAAGTAATTGGTGCGATGGGGACAGACCGCTTTGCACCATCTTGGTGCATCGGGGACAGGTACGTTTGCACCACATTGGTGCAGATTAACCTGTCCCCTTTGCTCTAAATCGGGTATAAAGGCGTGCAGCATATCGAACGAAAGGCAATTTGCATGAATGACTTTATGAAGGGCCGCAATGGCGCTGACGAGCTCACCATCGTGATGGGTTTTGCCGGCATCGTCATCGCGATGATCGGATCGATAGCCCGCATCCAGTGGCTCAGCTGGATTGCCATCGCCGTAATCGTGATTGGCGTGCTGCGCGGCCTGTCCAAAAATATCGACGCACGTCGCAAGGAGAACGAGGCCTTTGTCGCCACGACCGCCAATGTTCCCGGCTTGGGCAAGTTCGTCGCCAGCTTGGGCGGCGGAGCTGCAGCGGCCAACGCCTCGCGCGCAGCCGGTACTAGCAAGGAAGACTTTGAACGTGCCAAGCGCACAGCCAAGAAGATGTGGAAGGGCCGCAAGACCACGGCCTATCTCAAGTGCCCCAACTGCGGCCAGATGCTCTCCGTCCCCAAGGGCAAGGGCAAGATCCGCGTCACCTGCCCCAAGTGCCACGCCAAGATGGAGACGCGCTCCTAGCCGCCATACCATGGGACAAATAAAAGCCGAGGCCTCGCACTGAGACCTCGGCTTTTTTGATTATGACAAAGGGATTGCCCCTTTGTCACACCTATGCCACGCCGTCGAGGGCGAGCTCCTCGGCCAGTGCCTCGGACGGCATGGCCATAATCGTGTCGAGCTCGGCGTCCACCTCGGGAATACGCTTCACCTTGAGTTTGCGCACCAGATCACCACGGCACATCACGTACGCCGGCTCACGCAGTGCGCACAGGTCATCGAGCGGGTTCTTGCGCGTCACCAGGATATCGGCGGCCTTGCCGCACTCGATTGTGCCGGTCTCGCCGCCCAGCCCCAGCAGCTCGGCATTGACCTGCGTGGCCGTATGCAGCGCGAAGGCGTTACTCACACCCACGTACTTGGCAAAATAGGCCACCTCACGCCACATGTCGTACTGCGTCACGAACGGGCAGCTCGAGTCCGTGCCAAGGCCCACCTTAACGCCAGCTTCCAGTGCGGCACGGGCGCTCTCGATGATGCCCGAGCACACGATGTCGCCGTTCTTCTTTTGTGTATCGGTCGAATGGGTCTTTTCCGGGTCGAGCAATACAAACGGCAGCGCCGGGCTGATAGTGCAGGTAACGCTGGGCGCACGCCCCTCGAGCTGCGTGCCCGCGGCGCCACGGTACAGCTCCAGAATCTCGGACGTCAACGGAGCGCCGTGCTCAATCGTGTCAACGCCGGCCTCAAGCGCAACCTTCACACCCTCGGTACTCTCGACATGGGCCATGACCGGAAGGCCCATATCGTGCGCCGCCTTGCACGCCGCCGCGGCAACCTCCACCGGCATACGCAGCACGCCCGGCTCGCCCACCTCGGTCGCATCGAACACACCGCCCGTTACGAACAGCTTAATGACGTCGGCACCGCGCGCATACAGGTCGCGCACCTGTTCGGCTGCCTCGGCGGGACTGTTTGCCACCTGGGCGAACAAGCCCGCACCATGGCCGCCCGGCACCGTGACGCCCGTTCCCGGCGCCACCAGGCGAGGACCTTGATACTTGCCGGCGTCGATGGCATTACGAACGGCGATGTCGGCAAACAGTGGGTCGCCCGCGCCGCGCACCGTGGTCACGCCGCTTGCCAGTTGTTGTTGGGCGCTGCCCTTAAGAATATGGCGCACGATGGCGCGCCCCACGGGATTATCGAGCTTCTTCATCAGCGCGCCCGCATCGCCCGCCGAAACCGGCTTGCCCGAACCGCACAGATGCACATGCATATTGATGAGACCGGGCATGAGATACGCACCTGCCAGGTCGATGACCTCGGCACCCGCAGGCGCCTGCGCCACAGCACTCGGCCCCATCCATGTGATGACACCGCGCTCAACGGCCACGGCCATGTCGGGCTGCGGCTCCATATGTTCCGAACCATCCAGGACGGTCGCATTGATAAACAACGTGGAACGATCGGCAGACGCCATATCGAGCTCCTCCCCCTCAGAAAACTTGAACATCTGTCCATTATTATCCAGTGTAGCCCGATTGCCACAGACATATCGGTTAACGGAGGGAAGAGGGGATGTGGGGGACGGAATACGTTGCAGCCCCATCCCAGCAACATCAGGGGAATGTCTCGATCTGTAACAGTTACGGGCTCAAACAGCCGCCAAACGTTACAGATTGAGACAAAGTCAGGGCTGTAGGGCGGCACCAGTCACATCCCCTACTCCCATTCTTGTTCGTAGATGTTGAGGGACTTCACGTAGCGCCCCTGGGCGCCCATGATGTCGCGGACCAGGCGCAAAAAGAAGCTGACGCACGAGGTGTCAAAGCCGTCCTGCAGATCCTCGGGATGCACCGCACCCGGTCCATCGACCGCCGTGTCACTCAGGCGCGCGATGTCATACAGATAGAGCTGTCCCGCCGTCAGCCAGACATCGTCGACGCAGGCGAGGCGCACCGCGATCGCGCCGTCGCTCCAATGCTCCTTTTGCACGATATGCGGGTCGTAGACATCAAAGCGAAGGTCGGCGCGCGTATCCTTCAGCGCAACCATGCCGTTCGCAGGATCCTTGTCCAAAATGCCAAAGCGCGAGAAATACTGTGTGTCGCGCACCTGCTCGAGCCGCTTAAGCGAGGCAGGCGAAAGCGATGCCGGCGGCTCATCAACATACAGCTCGAGCAGCGTCTTGCCATGGCGATAGGGGCGCTCGAAGAGCAGCCAATCGGTAAACGCCATGTTGTAGGCCATGATTTCGTTTTGGGAAGGCTCGGTGCGATAGCTGAGCCACGGGTCGACAATAATCTCAAACTGCTCGCGCGCCGGCTCCAAAAACTGAAACTTCCGCAGCATCCAAAAATGGGCCATGTCGGCAATATCGTTGCCGACGGCTTCGGCCAGATGAGCTCGGTCTAAAACGTGGTCAGTCACGGCATCCTCCTCAAACTGATGAACCTCAATTTGAGCTTACGAGGAGGGTGGGCAGCCACTGTCAGCACGGACAAAATAGGCCGCCGGCTGCAAACCAACTGCTGACCAAACACTTGACGGGACACTTGACCGAATATGCGCGCCGCAACAAAACCGCAGGTAAACATAGACGGCCAACCCGCTCTTTTGAGCCAGATGCCCGTAGCCACCACAGAAACAACAGGTGACCACAGCCCAAGAAGTCGACAAATGAACACCCGTACGTCGGCAAACGAACAAATCGGTCGCAAACCCGCAAGGAGTGTCCCCGAATGCCGGCACATAAGGAACGTCCCCAGCTGCCGGCACTTGGGTGTTCCTATAGTTTTGTCAACCGTCGGGGCTACTCCCGGTAGGGCACCCG
>URGG01000042.1 GCA_900547345.1 uncultured Collinsella sp.
GCCCGGATGCGACACTGAAGTGAGTGTCCATCCTCGCAGTATCCGGTTCTCAAGGCGCACGCTTTGCGGCTCATCCGGTTCCACCGGGCCGCGCGGCAAGGAGATATATTGCCAGACCGGAGGGGCCCCGCGGGCGGGAATCTGGTCGTACACATTTCCTACACATCTTGTGATCCGACTAACGTTTGCCAGCTGTTAACTACCGCTCGCCGAGCATCTCTTTATATAAGGCAGTCTCATGGTTAAAGCGGATACGTCCCCCTAGCTAAAGCACAGCCAGCATCGAGCAACTCATCGCGTTCTTCCACCGAGAACCCCTCGGCGTAGACGCGCACCACCGGTTCGGTCCCGCTAGGACGGACCAGCAGCCACGTGTCATCCTCGAATGACAAACGCAAGCCATCCATATGACTAACGTTTTGCGGCACCTTGCCACAAATCGACTTGGGGTTTACGCCCGGCAGCAGGGTTCGTAACGTTTCGGCATCTTCGGCCTCAAGGCGCAAATCCCGTCGACCGTAACTCGTCTTACCAAAACTGTCCTCGAGTTGGTCGACCAGAACGCCCAAAGGCGCGTCCGTCTTTGCCATAAGCTCACACAGAATTAGACAGGCGAGGATTCCATCGCGCTCGGGCATATGCGCGGCGATGCCGATACCACCGGCTTCTTCGCCGCCCATGAGAACGCCGCCCTTTTTCATCTCCGCCGCTATATATTTGAAACCGACTGGTTTGACGGTCACGCGGCAGCCAAGCGCCTCGGCAATGCGACGCACGAGCGTCGAGCATGAAAGATTGACGACGACGCGCCCCTCCAAATTACGAAATTGAACCAAGTCGCCCAAAACGAGCGCCATGATCTGATGCGGATGTATATATCTGCCGCGCTCGTCAACCGCACCGATACGGTCGGCGTCGCCGTCGGTCACCAGACCAGCGCAAGCTCCGTCATCGATAACCGTGCGCTCGCAAGCGTCCACCCAAGGTTCAACGGGGTCGGGGCAGATATCTTCTTGGTCAGACGCCTGCCCGGCGTGAATCTCGTGCACCTCAACGCCAAGCTCGCGCAGCAAGTCGGCTAGATAGCCCTGGGCTGCGCCGCCCATGGGATCGACAACCACGCGCAAGTGCGCGGCGCGGATGGCTTCGGCATCGACAAACGATGCCACCGCCTGCATATAGTCAGGAATGATATCCGCGGTGCGATATTGCCCCTCGATCCCCATTGGCTCGGGAGCCATAGTCTCTTCGAGCTCTTCGATGACATCCTGGTTGGCGGTCGAGCCGTCACCCATGCGAATCTTGAGGCACAGATAGCCCTGCGGATGATGGGACCCCGTCACCATGAGCGCGCCGCACGCTTCACCGTCATAAGCCGCCGCCCACGTAAGGGCAGGGGTCGGGACAGGTCGCGAAGCGAGCACGGCGTCTAGCCCGTGCGCTGCTAGCACGCCCGCCGCAAGCTCAGCGAACTCGCGCGCCAGGGGCCGGGTGTCGAACCCTATATATACCGTTTTGCCCGGATTGGTCTTTTGCCACAACTCGCCGACGGCATCGGCGATACGGGCAACGTTATCGGCAGTGAAGTCCTCATCGACGCGAGCGCGCCAACCGTCAGTTCCAAAATGAATTATCGCGCACACGCGCAGACACCTCACAGTGTTTGGATCATGGTACGCATGGGGTATACCCGCAACATGCACTCGGCAACCTGCCGGCACCAGCATTCACCATTTGGGCAAATGCTGCCGAGGACATGCAAGCAATAAAAAAACCGCCCCGTATGGAGCGGTTTGCCCTTTATATATCGAGCGCCTCGGCCATCGCGGCCGTAGTGATTGCCGTGGTTCCACAGCAACTGCCCACCATTGCGGCACCGGCATGCCTCCATTCGATGCATGCGCGCGCGAAAGCTTCGGGGTTCTCGTGCCATACGGGGCCATCCTGAGTCTGGACCGGATCGCCTACGTTGGGACGCACCGTGACGGGAGTAGTCGCCGATGCAACCATCCTGGGCACCGCCGCGTTCGCGGCCGCAAGCGAACAGCAATTAACACCAACCGAATTTGCGCCGTGTTTTTCGGCGTACAAAACGGCTGCCTCGATGTTGAGGCCATCGCCCAACAGGTCGCCTTTATCGTCAACGACAAAACTCACCAGAACAGGCATGCCATCGGCGGCATCTCGGGCGCCGGCAAGCATGGGCTGCAAATTACGGATAGACGTCACCGTCTCGATCAGCAGACCGTCAACGCCGGCGTTGAGCAAGGCGTGCGCCTGTTCGCGCGCAATGCCTCGGATTTCACGATACTCGGCAGAGTCCTCGGCAAACCACTCAATACCGATCGGGCCCATCGAGCCTAGCAGCAGCTGAGGGTGCGCCTGGCGGGCATCGTCGACGGCCCCGCGATTGACCTCCGCCACGGACGGCGCAATCTGGTCGTGCTTGAGGGCATAGCTCGATGCCTGAAAGGTGTTGGTAATGAGCACCTGCGCGCCGGCGGCGACATACAAGCGATGGATACGAGAAACGGTCTGCGGCTCTGCCAGATTCCAAAACGCCGGTGGAATGTCGGCGGCATCGTACTCACTCAACAGAACACTGCCCATGGGGCCCTGCGCCAACAAGGTCTCGCTCGACAAGCGGCGCGTAAGTTCCTCGGCACCAAAGCGGTTGTAATAACTCGTATCCATATATATCCCGCTATTCCTCGACGCTGATTCCCTGCTTTTCGAGATAGGCGAGCCAGCGGCTCATCGTGTCCTCGGATAGCGCATGCTCCATCATGCAGGCCTCGGAATCGGCTCGCTCAAATTCGACACCGAGCTCCTGAACCAAAAACGTGCGGATGAGGCGATGACGGTACCAGATAGCCGTGCCAACCTCGCGACCGCGATCGGTCAGGATTACCTTGCCGTAGTGCGATTGCTCGACAAGCTCGGATGCCTTGAGCGCCGAAACCGCTTTATTGACCGATGCCTTGGAGACGCCAAGGCGCTGCGCGATGTCGACCGATCGCACGCCGTTGGTTTCCCCCTCTTCGCTTTCAATGCGAACCATGCACTCCAAGTAGTCTTCGTTCGCCACCGTCAGATGTAGTTCGCGCGAGCTATTTGTCGTATCCATGATCTTCCGTCCCTTCTGCATTCAATGGCTGATTCTACCCCATCCAAGCGTCGTGGTATGCCGTGGCATACCGTGCTAGAGTTCTTGTTGCACACGACGACCAAGATTGGAGCGGTCTTTATGGAAAACACCACCACGAGCCCCGATGTCCTCGAACGCTTTTTGCGCTACGTCCAGATCAACACGCAGTCCGAGGATGCAAACTGCGACCAGGTACCCTCGAGCGCCGTTCAGTTTGACCTTGCCAACGTGCTGGCTGAAGAGCTGCGCGAGCTTGGTGCGGAAGATGCCCACGTGACCGAGCACGCCTATGTCTGCGCGCATATCCCCGCAAGTGCGGGCGCTGAGGACAAGCCCGCCCTGGGCCTGATCGCCCATCTCGACACCACCGAAGTTGCACCGGGCGCCGGCGTGAAGCCGCACATCGTACACTACGAAGGCGGCGACCTGGTCTGCGGCACGGTTGACGGTAAGCCCGTTGCCATGAGTACCGCCAAGCTTCCCGCCCTGAATGACCTCGCGGGTGAGGACCTGGTCTGCAGCGATGGCACCACGCTGCTGGGCGCGGACGACAAGGCAGGCGTCGCCGAGATCATGTCGCTTGTCGCGCGTATCGCTCAGGACCCTTCTCTGCCCCATCCCGCACTCGGCATTTGCTTCTGCCCTGACGAGGAGATCGGCCACGGAGCCGAGCTGTTGGATATCGATACCTTTGGCTGCAAGTACGCCTACACGGTCGACGGCGGCCCCATCGGCGAGCTGGAGTGGGAGTGCTTTAACGCCGCCGAGGCGACCGTCCGCTTTGAGGGCCAGTCCATCCACCCGGGCGACGCTAAGGGCCGTATGGTCAACGCAGGCAATCTGTTCTGTGACTTCAACGCGTTGCTCCCCTACGTGCAGCGCCCGGAGTATACGGAAGGCTACGAGGGCTTTTATCACCTTGAGGGTGTATCTGCGACCGTCGATCACGCCACAGCGCGCTATATCGTCCGCGACCATGACGCCGCCAAGTTCCAGCAGAAACTCGACCTTGTTGATGCCGCCGCCTCGATGCTCAACCAGCGTCTGGGTGAGGAGCGCGTGACGGTCGAGATTAAGCAGCAGTATCGAAATATGGCCGAGATCGTTCGTGACTATCCCGAGCTTATTGATGTTGCCAAGGAAGCCTACCTTGCCTGCGGCGTTGAGCCCCAAGTGCTGCCGATTCGCGGCGGCACCGACGGCGCTCAGCTGTCGTTCCGTGGTCTGCCCTGCCCCAACCTTTCCACCGGCGGCTATTGCTACCACGGCGTCAACGAGTTCGTCCCGGTCAGTTCGCTCGTCAAGATGACCGACGTGCTCCAGGAGCTCGTCGCCCGCTTTGCATAAGCCTGGCTGCACAAGTCCAAAAGACGAATCGCCCCGTCCTCAACCAAGAACGGGGCGGTTTTTTTACTGCAACGAGAATAGGTTGACGCACGCCAGCCTCTTGAAGCAAGGAGTGTCCCAAACTGCCGGTACAAAAGGAACGTCCCCAAGTGCCAAGTGCATCAAGAGTGCCCCCTTTGACCAGTCGTTTAAGAACGTCCCCAATGACTAACGTCGCAGGTTGAGGACGGGCAGCGAGCGGGTCGCATTTGAGACAAGGTGACGTGAAACGAAAGGGCGCTGACCTTCTGGTCGCGCCCTTGAAGTTGAACGTCAGATTGTCCAAATGCGGCCCGCGCAGCGTCAAGCGGTTACGCGGTTTGGTAAAACCGCGTAACTTAGTAGTTGGCTTCGTAGCCGTTGCCGTCGCCGGTGGGCTCTTCGTAGTAGTCCGAATCGCTCGAATCGCTTGAGTCATCGGAATCGTCAGAGCTGACCGATGAGGTTGCGGTACCGTTTGCGTAGTCGTCAGACGTGTTGTTGTTCAGGTCGCCGATCGTAGAGCTGGAACCGTCGGAAAGACCCATGGTGTTGGGACCCTTGGGATCCTTGCCGGCATCGACGCGCTCCATCATTTCCTTGAGCTCGTCCTCGTAGACAAAGACGTAGCTCACACCGTCGATCATGGTGCTGTCGTCGGCGTACGAGGGCAGGTTGGCCGAGTAGATACCGTCGACATCCATACCGCGCATGGCGTTGACCGTAGCCACGATATCCTGAACGCTCATATCGGTTACAAGCATATCGGACAGCGAATTAACCAGGCCAAAGATCTTCGTGGCATCGAAGTTATTGAGAATCTGGTTGGCAAGGGCGCCAAGCACCTGACGCTGGTGGCGCATGCGCGTGTAATCGCCGTCGGCATAGGTGTAGCGGCAGCGGGCATAGGTAAGGGCGGTGGCACCGTCCATATGCTGCTGGCCAGCGGTAATCTTAATATCCAGGTGCTCGGGGTCGTCAACATCATCGGTTGCGTTAATGTCGATACCGCCAACCGAATCAATCAGCGCCTGCATACCGTCGAAGCTGACCTCGGCATAGTGGGAAATCTGAACACCGCACAGCTCGTTGACCGCCTCGACCATGGCCTCGGCGCCGCCAACGGTATGGCAGGCGTTGATCTTCATGGTCTCGCCCTTGTACTCGACCTTGGTGTCGCGCGGAACGGAAATGAGCGTCGCCTGCTTTTGCGTGGGGTCGATTCGTGCCAGGATAATCGAGTCGGCACGATACGTATCCTCGCCCGGACGGCCGTCGGTGCCAAGAAGCAGCACGTAGAACGGATCCTTTGCCTCATCGGTGTCAACCAGAACCCGACGCAGATTATCGGTAATGACATTAGAATCGCCGAGCTTGCCCATAATGGTGGCAAACCACAGGCCGGCAGCGGTAGTGGCACTCAGCAGCACACCAAGCACGACAATGAGCGCGACGTGACGAATCGTGTGGCTACGACGACGTTGACGAGCGCGCTCGGAATAGCGAGCCACGTTATCGCGACTGTAGATCTTGGCCTGCGCACCAGTTGAGGGTCTTCGGGCGGTGGTATCCGCGAGGGGCTTTTTATTAAACATAGGCAACCTGTATTAGTAGATGACGGGATCGGGGACGGAAGCATGCTCGACATGCGCGCCGAGCGCCTGCAGCTTTTCGACAAACTGCTCGTAGCCGCGCTTGATGTGATGGATGGCCGAAACCTCGGTCGTCCCGTCGGCGATCAAGCCCGCTACGACGAGGGCCGCTCCGCCACGCAGATCGGGCGAGGTAACCTGTGCACCCGAGAAGCCCTTAACGCCATGAATCATGGCATGATGGCTCTCGATACGAATGTCGGCACCCATGCGCACCAGCTCAGAGGCAAACATAAAGCGATTCTCGAAGATGTTCTCGGTAATAACGGAACTGCCGTCGGCAAGGGCGGAGAGCACCATAATCTGCGCCTGCATGTCCGTCGGGAAGCCGGGGAACGGAAGCGTCTGGATGTCGACCGGCTTGATACGCTCGGCACGGTTTACATGGACGCCATCCTCGACGCGCTCGCAGTCGATACCCATGAGCTCCATCTTCTTGAGCACCATGCCCAAGTGAATGGGGCAAAAGCCCATGACATCGACACCGCGATCGTCGGCCATCAACGCACCGGCAACGATAAAGGTACCGGCCTCGATGCGGTCGCCCACTACGCGATGGGTAACAGGATGCAGCTCTTCCACGCCCTCGATGGTCACGACGGGCGTACCCGCGCCGACAATCTTGGCGCCCATCTCGTTGAGCATGTTGGCGAGATCGACGATCTCGGGCTCGCGGGCGGCATTATCGATAACCGTGGTGCCCTGTGCGCGCACAGAGGCCATGATGAGGTTCTCGGTCGCACCGACGCTGGCGAACTCGAGCGTGACGGTGGTACCGCGCAGACCTTGGGGCGCATTAGCGTTGATGTAACCGTGGGCGGTATCGAACTCAACGCCCAGGGCCTCAAGACCAAGAATGTGCATATCGATCTTGCGAGCACCCAGGTTGCAGCCGCCCGGCATGGCAATTTTGGCGCGATGGAAGCGGCCCAGCAGGGGTCCCATGACGGCGGTGGAAGCGCGCATCTTGGCAACGAGCTCGTAGGGGGCCTCCCATGAATCGACCTGAGAGGTATCAATCTCGAGCGTGTGCTCGTCGAGAACATCGATCGTAGCGCCCATGCCTTTGAGCACCTTGCCCATCACGTGGACATCGGAAATATCGGGCACGTTCTGCAGCGTCGTCTTGCCCGGCGCCAGAAGCGTTGCCGCCATGAGTTTGAGCGCGGAGTTCTTGGCGCCCGAAACGGGCACGGAGCCTCCGATGGCGTGGCCACCCTCAACGCGGATAATATCCAAGGTCTACCCTTTCAAAAAGCATGCCCGGGGTGGCTGGGCCATCCCGGGCATGATGTGTTCGCAAATGGTCGAACGCTAAATCGTTTGACTATTGGGCAAGCTTGAGCTTACACCATGCGATTTCATTATAGAGGTAGGCGCGGCGTGCATCATCCTCCGACAAATTACCCAGCTTCTCTTCAAAACCTTGAATATCAGCTTTAAGCTTGTCGGCATCGACGGTCGCCAAATCGCAAGCGCGCTCGGCGAGAACGGTCACGACATCGTCCGCAACCTGGGCATAGCCGCCGGCCACGGCAAACGTGTGGTCGACAGTGCCCATGGCCTTATCGGAAACGCGAACGTAACCGCGGTCGATCGTGCAGATCTCGCTGGAGTGAGCGGGCAGGACGCCAAACTCGCCATCCGTGGACGGAATCGACACAAACGCAGCGTCGCCCTCATAGGCGCAGCTCACGGGGCACACGATGCGGATACGCATAACCTACTTCTCCCCCATCTTGCGGGCGCGCTCGCGCACGTCCTCAATCGTGGAAGCATAGCGGAAAGCCTGCTCGGGCAGGTCATCGGCCTTGCCGTCGACAATCTCGGCGAAGGAGCGGACGGTATCCTCGACGCGGACGTAGACACCGGGGTTGCCGGTGAACTTCTCGGCGACGTGGAAGGACTGCGAGAGGAACTGCTGAATCTTACGGGCACGGTTGACCGTAAGGCGCTGCTCCTCGGACAGCTCGTCCATACCCAGAATGGCGATGATGTCCTGAAGGTCGGAGTACTCCTGCAGGAGCTCCTGGACCTTGACGGCGACACGGTAGTGCTCCTCGCCGACGATCGAGAGATCGAGAGCGTCGGAGGAAGACGCGAGCGGGTCAATAGCCGGGAACAGGCCGAGCGACGAAATGCTACGCGAAAGAACCGTGGTGGCGTCGAGGTGCGTAAACGTCGTGGCAGGCGCCGGGTCGGTCAGGTCGTCGGCGGGGACGTAGACAGCCTGGACGGAGGTAATGGAGCCCGTCTTGGTCGAGGTAATGCGCTCCTGGAGGTCGCCCATCTCGGTTGCCAGCGTGGGCTGGTAACCAACGGCGGACGGCATACGGCCCAGCAGTGCGGAAACCTCGGAACCTGCCTGGGAGAAGCGGAAGATGTTGTCGATGAACAGCAGAACGTCCTGGCCGCGATCGCGGAAGTACTCAGCGGTGGTAAGGCCGGCCAGACCGATGCGCAGACGCGCTCCGGGCGGCTCGTTCATCTGACCATAGACCAAGCAGGTCTTGTCGATAACGCCAGACTCGCTCATCTCGAGGAACAGGTCGGTGCCCTCGCGGGTACGCTCGCCAACGCCGGTGAACACCGAAGTACCACCGTGCTCCTGGGCGAGGTTGTTGATGAGCTCCTGAATCAGAACGGTCTTGCCGACGCCGGCGCCGCCGAACAGGCCCGTCTTACCGCCACGGATGTAGGGCTCGAGCAGGTCGACGGCCTTGATGCCGGTCTCGAAGATCTCGGTCTTGGTGGTGAGCTCGTCGAAACGGGGCGCTGCATGGTGGATGGGGTAGAACTCCTCCACCTCGGGCATGGGCTTGCCGTCGACGGGCTTGCCCATGACGTTCCAAATGCGGCCGAGCGTCTTGGGACCAACGGGCATCTTCATGGGCTCACCGGTATCGGTGGCGATGAGGCCGCGCTGCAGGCCGTCGGTCGAGGACATGGCGACCGTGCGGACGACGCCGCCCGGAAGCTGGCTCTCGACCTCAAGGATCGTGCTCAGATGACCGATCGGGGTCTCGGCCTCGACCGTGAGCGCGTTGTAGATCGGGGGCACCGCGCCGTCAAACTTGACGTCGACGACAGGGCCGATGATTCGCACGATGCGACCATCACCGGCAGTCGTCTTCTTGGTGGCTTCCTCGACCGCAAGCTTTACGGTGTTATTAGCCATTACTGTTCCTCCAATGCTGAGGCTCCGCCGACGATCTCGTTAATCTCGGTCGTGATCGAAGCCTGGCGCACGCGACTATACGTGCGGGTAAGGGTCGAGATGATCGCGGTGGCGTTTTCCGTCGCGGAGTGCATGGCCTTGCGGCGTGCACCCTGCTCGGCAGCCGCCGAATCGATCAGGGCCTGGTAGATGACCGTCAGGATATAAGACGGCACAAGCTTGCCGAGAACATGCTCGGGAGAGGGCACGAACTCGAACGTGGACGAGATGCGCTTAGGGGCGTCGGTCTCGTTCTTACGCGGACCGTGGGCCATAGCGATCATCTCGGGGTCGAGCGGCAACAGATGCTCGACGCGAAGCTCCTGATCCACGCGATTCTTGGCGTGGTGGTAGACAAGCTCGACACGGTCAAGCTCACCGGCACGATACGCATCGCAGATATGAGAGGAGATCATGCGGGCCTGATTGAAATCGGGCTCAGAGGAGTTGCCCTCAAAGTGCATGACGACGTTTGCGCGGTCACGGAAATACGTGGCCGGCTTACGCCCGCACGCGATGATCTCGCATTCGATGCCGTCGTTCGCCCAAGAAGCGGCGAGCTTTTCGGCCATGCGCTCCACCGTCGTATTGAAACCGCCGGCAAGGCCGCGGTCCGAGGCAATAACGACAATCAGGCCATGCTTGACGCTCTCATGCTTCTGCAGCATGGGATCGGTGCCCGAACAGGAGGCGTCGCCGGCGACCGTCAACATGACGTCGGTCAGCGCCTCCTTATAGGGCTCGGCCTGCTTGGAGCGATCGAGGGCACGACGAATCTTGGCCGTAGAGACCATCTCCATCGTGCGCGTGATCTGCTTGGTCGTGGTAACCGAGGAGATTCGCTTCTTAATGTCGCGAAGGTTGGCCATGGGGCTTAGTTCTCCTCTGATCCAGAAACATCCGAATGGTGCTTGGCCATGAACTGCTGCTTGAAGTCGCCGATGACGCGCAAGAGCTCAGCCTTGGTGTCATCATCGATCTTCTTGGCGCGAACCTTGTCGAGCAGCGAGCCAAAGCCATTGTCCATGTACTCGATGAGCTCGGCACGGAAGGGCAGCACGTCGGCGATCTCCAGGTCATCCAGGAAGCCCTCGTTGCCAGCGAACAGCGTAACGATCTGCTCGCCAACCTCAAACGGCTTGTAGCGCGGCTGCTTAAGGAGCTCAGTCATGCGAGCGCCGTGGGTAAGCTGCTTTTGCGTGGCCTCGTCGAGGTCGGAGCCGAACTGCGTAAAGCCGGCGAGCTCCTGGTACGAAGCGAGGTCCAGACGAAGGTTGCCGGCAACCTGCTTCATGGCCTTGGTCTGAGCGTCGCCACCGACGCGGGACACGGAGATGCCCACGTCGACTGCCGGGCGCTGACCCTGGAAGAAGAGCTCGGACTGCAGGTAGATCTGACCATCGGTAATGGAAATGACGTTGGTCGGAATGTAGGCCGAGACGTCGCCGTCCTGGGTCTCGATGATCGGCAGAGCCGTCATGGAGCCGTAACCGTTCTTCTTGGACATCTTGACGGCACGCTCGAGCAGACGAGAGTGCAGGTAGAAGATGTCGCCAGGATAGGCCTCGCGTCCGGGCGGACGATGCAGCGTCAGCGACATCTGACGGTAGGCCACAGCCTGCTTGGACAGGTCGTCGTAGATGACGAGCACGTGGCCGCCGGGGTTGGTCTCGCTGGCGGGCTTGCCGTCCTCGCCGTTGTACATGAAGAACTCGCCGATAGCGGCACCGGCCATAGGCGCGATGTACTGCATAGGGGCGGAATCGGCAGCGGTGGCCGAAACGATAATGGTGTAGTCGAGCGCACCGTGCTGAGCGAGGGTCTCGCGGATGTTGGCAACCGTGGAAGCCTTCTGGCCGATGGCGACATAGATGCAGACCATGCCCTTGCCGCGCTGATTGAGGATAGCGTCGATGGCAATGGCGGTCTTACCGGTCTTACGGTCGCCGATGATAAGCTCGCGCTGGCCGCGGCCGATAGGCACCATGGAGTCGATGGCGAGCAGACCGGTCTGAACCGGCTCGCACACCGGGGTACGGTCGATGACGCCGGGGGCCTTGAACTCGATAGGGCGGCGGTGCGTGGCGACAATGTCACCCAAACCGTCGATGGGCTGGCCGAGCGGATTGACGACGCGGCCGAGCATGGCACGGCTCACGGGGATATCCATAATGCGGCCAGTGGTGCGGCACTCGTCGCCTTCCTTGATGGAGTCGACGGCACCAAACAGAACGGCGCCGACCTCGTCACGGTCAAGGTTCTGGGCAAGGCCGAAGACGGTCTCACCGGTATCGGAGCTCTTGAACTCCAGAAGCTCGCCTGCCATGGCGCTCTTGAGGCCAGTGACGCGCGCGATGCCGTCGCCTACCTCGTCGACCGTTGAAACCTCATGCGTATCGACCGTCGCGGAGAGGCTCGTGAGCTGCTCCTGCAGTTTCTTGGCGATATCCTGGGCATTGAGGGTTTCGGACATTAGGCTTCACCTCCGTACGAATTAGCAGAGTTTGCGAGGGTCTCCTGTGCGATGCGCAGCTGCGTCGTGACGGAAATGTCACGACGCTCGCCGCGAGCCTCGAGCACCAGGCCGCCCACGATAGACGGGTCGACCTGCTCGATAAGGAATACCTTGCGGCCGAAGTCCTGCTCGCATTTCTTAGTGATGGTTTGACGCAGCTCGTCGTCGAGCGGGATCGCCGTGGTGACGGTCACGCCCACTACATCCTCGTCTTCCTCGGCAACATACTTAAAGGCAGCTGCCACCTTGGGAAGAAGGTCGAGCTGGTCGCGCTTGGACATGGTGTCGAGCACGGCGATGATCTCGGGGCTGGCGGAAGCCAGGCGCTCGATCATCTCGAGGTCCTCGAACACATGGTTCTCGGCCTTGGCGGCTTCCAGAAGGGAGCGCGCGTAGGTCTCGAGCACCTTGTCCTGATAGCGGCTAGTCGGCATTCAGGCTACCTGCTTCCTGGATGTAGCGCTCGATGAGCTTCTTCTGCCCGGCCTCGTCCTCGAGTGCCTCGCCCACGATCTTGGTGGCGACGGCAACGGACAGGTCGGCGATGGAGCTCGCGGCACCGGCGTAGATGGACTTGCGCTCGTCCTCGACGGTCGTATGGGCCTTGGCGATGATCTCCTCGGCCTCCTTGTGAGCAGCCTCGATGATACGGGCGCGCTCGGACTCGGCGTCCTTACGGGCCTCGAGAACGATGTCGGCAGCCTGACGACGGGCGTCGGTGACGATCGAGTCGGACTCAGCACGCTTGGCGATAGCCTCCTGCTTGGTCTTCTCGGCCTCGTCGAGGCTCTCCTCGATCTTCTTGCCGCGCTCCTCCATGGTTTTCATGATGCCCGGCAGGGCGACCTTGGCCAGCACGATCCAGATGATCAGGAAGGCGATAAGCGCCGGGATGAACTCCGCCATCTTAGGGATGAGGATGTCCGCACCGGCGGCGCCGTCCTCGGCGAACGCGGAAACCGGCATGAGCAGCGCGGCCGCGGACGCGGAGAGTGCGATCGCGCTCTTCTGGGATGAAAGATTCATACTTGACGCTCCGTGCTATTTAACGATCAGCGCGACAACGAAGCCGATCAGAGCCAGAGCCTCGCCGAAGGCGGAGCCCATGATGAAGACGGTGAACACGCGGCCCTGGACCTCAGGCTGACGGGCCATAGCACCCGTAGCACCCAGAGCAGACAGGCCGATAGCAAGACCAGCGCCGATAACACCGAGACCGTAACCGATAACTCCCACGATTCCTCCTTTGTCGTGCGTGTCTTATTTCACGCAGGATAACCTTTTTATAACTGCCGGGCTCCATGGGGACGGGCACCGGCGGTTTAACGAATTGCCTTACCTTTAAGGCGCGAACGGAAGACTACTCCTCCTCCGCGACCTCCTCTGCCTCGGAGACGTACACGGCGGTAAGGACCGTGAAGACGTAAGCCTGGATGGCGCCGACCACAAGCTCGATCGCATAGATCAGGATGAGGATGGCAAGCCAGGCCAGCGAAGGCAGGGCACCGACGGCGTGGGCCGCGGAAACCTGCTGAAGCAGCGGCTGCATGAACATGCTCGCCATGATGGCGAACGAGCCCATGACCACGTGTCCTGCGAACATGTTGCAGAACAGACGGACGGCGAGCGTGATGAGGCGCAGGAAGGTCGAGAAAAGCTCGACGACCCACACAAGCACGTTCATCGGGAAGCTCACGCCCTGCGGGGCGAGGCTCTTGATGTAGCCGATCACGCCGTGAGCCTTGCATCCGTAGTAGATGAAGTACACGAAGGCGAAGATGGCGAGCGCGGCGGTGGAGCCGATTGCGCCGGTGCCGGGCTTCATTCCCGGAATCAGGCCGATCATGTTATTGATCAGGATGAACAGGAAAAGCGAGCACAGGAACGGGAAGTGCTTCTTCCAGTTCTCACCCACGACGCCCTTGCCGATATCGTTCTCGACGTACTCGATGATGTACTCGAAACCGTTGACGAAGAAGCCCTTGGGAACCAAGGTCTGCTTCTTCTTGAACACGGCCAGGACGATCAGGAGCACGATCGTGGAGACGATCAGCCAAAACGAGTACTGCGTGATGCCGCAGCTTAGATCGCCCACGACGGGGGTGGAGCTGAACTCGCTGACCAGATGATTAATCTCATCAGGCAGCTTTTCAAAAATTTCCACGACTTACCTTTCGACCTCATGAGGATCTCGCAGCGCCTTGGCGACGCGAACCGTGCAGGCGGCCATAAAGGCCACGAAGCCGATCGCCTCGCCCAGGAGGAACATGCGAAATGCCTCTCCGAACAACACAAACACAACCAAGGTAAAGACGAGCAGGTCGATTGCCGAGACCGCCAGGCTCACCATACCCTTGAGCATGTCCGCATTCTGCTTATCGTCAAGAACCGGCTTGAGCGTAAAGACAAAGGGAAGGAAGGCAATTGCGCCCGCGATGGCGCCTGCAACGATAGCGAGCAGATCGGCTACCTGAAACACTGGCGTCCTCACTTTCCTTTTTAACGCCTCACAGAACAGTTCCCGCCAAACATTGGTGACTATTGTACGAGCCAATCGCTAAAGTACAACCGTAAAAACATCGGTTAATACGCACCTGTTCGTTTTCTTAAGACCTTCTTTATGCCGCAGGTAGGTAATACGTTTTTCTCGAACCCCTCTGGGCTAAACGTCCGTTAACAGGGGTGAGCGCGGTCGCCTTTTATTTGTCCGCGCGCACCGTTTCTTCGTATTTTCGACGTTAGCCGGTTTGGCCCAGAAACTACAGCGTGCCGTAGATGCGGTCGCCGGCATCGCCCAGGCCGGGGACGATGTAGGCGGCCTCGTTGAGGTGGTCGTCGATGGCGCAGGTATAGATATGCACGTCGGGGTCTTTCTCGGTCAGCGACTTGAGGCCCTCGGGGGCCGCGACGATGCACAGCATGCGAATGTCCTTGACACCGCGCTCGCGCAGATAGCCGATAGCCATCTCGGCAGAACCGCCCGTGGCGAGCATGGGATCGACGACCAGGCAGATACGTTGGTCGATATCCTTGGGCATCTTGCAGTAATACTCATGCGGCTCGTGGGTGACCTCGTCGCGCTCCATGCCAATGTGGCCCACGCGGGCAGAGGGCACCAGGTCGAGGATGCCGTCGACCATGCCAAGGCCCGCGCGCAGAATGGGGACGATGGCGAGCTTCTTGCCGGCAAGCTGCTTAAACGTGGCAGTGGTGATGGGAGTCTCGACTTCGACATCCTCCATGGGCAGGTCGCGCATGGCCTCGTAGCCGTCAAAGAGCGCGAGCTCGCGTACGAGCTGGCGGAACTGGTTGGTGCCGGTGCTCTTGTCGCGCAGGATCGACAGCTTATGCTGGACGAGTGGATGATCGACAAGCGTCACGCGGGACGTATCGTAGGTAACGGTCATGGATCTTGCCCCTTTCATTGCGGCCGCAAGATGGCCTTGCTGACATGGCGCGCCGCGGTGCTGTTGCCGCACGCCGTGCATAAGTTTAGCGGTTTGTTGTATCGAGTGCCCCGTCACAGCCCTATTGAGCGGTGCTGAGCGAACGCCTGACCGCATCGTGCCAACCGTCCAGGTTGTGCTCGCGACGCTCAACGGACATATGGGGATGGAATGTCTTGACGATCTGGGTGTTTTGCTCCAGCTCCTCCAGATCCTCCCAATACCCAACCGCGAGGCCCGCCAGATACGCGGCACCGATCGCCGTTGTCTCCACCGACTCACATTGCAGTACGGGGATATCCAGCAAGTCTGCCTGGAACTGCATGATGAACTCGTTGCGCGAGGCACCGCCATCGACGGACAGGCGCTCAATCGAAAGACCCACATCCTGCTCCATGGCACGCAGCACGTCATAGCTCTGATAGGCCATGGACTCGCAAGCGGCGCGCACGATGGTCGCTCGAGTCGAAGCTCCAGTCAGACCGCATACGATGCCGCGGGCGTGCGCGTCCCACCAAGGTGCACCCAAGCCCGCAAAAGCGGGGACAAAGTAGCATCCCTCGTTATCGCCGATCGAGGAGGCGAGCTGTGCCGATTCGGATACGTTGGAGATAACGCCCATGTTGTCGCGCAGCCAGTTCATCGTTGAGCCGGCGGCAAAAATAGAGCCCTCGAGCGCATAGCTGACCTTGCCGTTCGCAGCGATACCGATGGTGGAGACCAGGCCATTCTTGGATTCGACAATCTCGTCGCCGGTGTTCATGAGCATAAAGCAGCCCGTGCCATAGGTGTTTTTGGTCTGGCCGGGATGGAAGCAGCAGTGACCGAACAGCGACGCCTGCTGGTCGCCCGCCACACC